>CAMFYM010000025.1 GCA_946002045.1 uncultured Clostridia bacterium
GATTCCTCTACGTCTCGTGGGCTCGGAGATGTGTATAAGAGACAGTATATAAATTTATGACTAACGAGGTGTTTTATGGAAAGGTTAGAGCAATATCAGCTTGAACACACTACACCTGAATCAGTAGGTGTTGACAGTAATGCCATTACTGCTTTTATAAACGAGATTAACGAAAAAGGATTGGGATTGCAAAGCTTTACCGTTGTAAGACATGATAAGGTCTGCGCACAAGGATTTTTTAAGCCATATAATGCAGATACCCCACATGTTCTTTATTCAATGAGCAAGTCTGTTACTTCAACGGCTATCGGATTTGCCGTTAGCGAGGGACTTATCAGCCTTAATGACAGAGTTGCAGATTTCTTCCCTGAATATGTAATGAGCAAAAGACCGTTCAACAGAATGTTAACCGTTCGCATGCTTTTAACAATGCATAGCGACAAGCTTATTACTGTTCTTGAAGAAAAAGGGAAAAAGGACTGGATCGGCAGCTTTATGAACGCTCCGTTTCTCCTTCCTCCCAATAGCAAGTTTAATTATATAAGCGAAAATACATATATGCTTTCTGCTATCATTTCAAAGGTAACAGGTATGAGCATGGTTGATTACCTTTACCCAAGGATTTTTGAACCATTGGGAATCGAAAAGCCGTTTTGGGAATATGACGGCAAGGGTATCAACGCAGGTGGCTGGGGCCTTTATATGAAGAGTGAGGATTTGGCAAAGTTCTTTTTACCGTATATTCACGGTGGTAAGTGGATTGACGGTACCCAGATTATTCCTGAAATGTGGGTTAAGGAGGCAACAAGAAAGCAGGTTGACTCTGTTCACGACGGATATATTGATAATATGGTAGGATATGGCTATCAGTTTTGGAGGAATCCGATTTCTAACAGCTATCGTGCCGACGGCCTTTTTGGTCAAAGATGCTTTATGTTCCCTGAATATGATGCACTTGTTGTGCTTAATTGCGGTGAGGCTGAGGATTATAAAATAATGAAGGTATTTTGGAAGTATTTTCCTCAGTGCTTTGGCTATGAGTCCTTACCTGAAAATGAACAGGCATATAGCAAAATGCTTGATACTATTGAAAAATGTCAGGTAGAGGATTTGACTGCCACACCAAGAAACACAGAGCTTGAGGAAAAAATTTCAAACAGACTTATCACCTGTAAAACTCTTGAGTTCACATCGGTTGTTACTGTGTCAATCACTCAAATGCTTTATAATAAGCCGGGCGAAATTAACCAATTCAAATTCATTTTTAACGATGATGGAATGAAATTCTATTGGAGGGAAAAGGACTTTGAAAACACCATTGATGTTGGTATGAACGGCGAATACGGTGTGTCTGAAATTGACCTTGCTGACCTGCATTACCATACATATTCAAAGGCTGCATGGCAGGAGGACGGCTCCTTAAAGCTATGGATAAGACCTGTTGAAACGGCCCATGTTCGCAAATTCACCTTCTATTTTAATGACGATAACACAGTTAGAGTTGTTAACGAAATGGTGCCGAGGCTTGATGATTTGGTTGTGTATTACGCAACCTTCTCCGGTCATCCAATCAAGGGTGGCACAGCAGAGGAAATTGTTAAGGAAGCAGTTGACAAGGTAGGAATACCTATTGTTGAGCCTGACTTTAAGGGCACTTTTGCAGAGTAATGTTATACATCAAACAAATGCGACCTGCTCGATTATGAGCAGGTCGCTTAATTATTATACCATATTATATTATTCTGCTGTTGGGTACTTAAGGTCTTCCTTTGACCAATCCTTGATTACATTAAGGAATGCTTTTGCCTCCTCCTTGGCTTGTGGCAGATTGTGGTCAAGACAGTTGCCACATTCCTTTGGAGAAGCACCCGGAATAACTCCCCAGTATTCGGAAATAAACTTGAATGCTTCCTTAATAAGACCGATTGTGTAGCTGTCGCTTAAGCTACGGGTAAGAAAGTAAAATCCTGTTCTGCATCCCATTGGTCCAAAATAAATAATATTTTCGCCAAATTCCGTATTCCTGACATATGTAGCAAAAAGGTGCTCAATGGTGTGTATGGCAGCATTTGTCATAACAGGCTCTCTGTTTGGTTCACGCATGCGAATATCATATGTTGTAATATCATCGTCAATTCTGCTGATGTAGATACCTTTTTTTAAAATATTGTGGTCTATTTGAAAGCTTGGTATAGTTTTCATTTAATTTCAACTCCTGTTAAAAATGATTTATTTTCTGTAATTTCTTCACAGGGAGCGCCGTGCTGAAATAGACTAATCATTATTTCTGCATCCTTCTTTGAAGCCTCAAATAATTCTTCAAAGCTTTCGCTCCTGTTACCGTTTTCATAGGGGGATACCCAAATATCATTATTTATATTAGCATATTTTTTTGCTTTTTCCAAGTCCTTTGGCCGTATAAATGATGTGAATTTATAATTTTTACTGAAGGGGGACAGGAGAATTTCAATAGGAGTAACAATAATTCTCTTAATACCCGTTGGGTCAAAGGTGACCCTTTGAACAATTTTCATATCCCTTAATGCCGTTTCGCCTTGTGATTGGGTGATGCTTTTATCAATAGCATTTTGCAACAGGTATTTAAGCAGTGACGCAATCTCCCTGATTACATCTTGACTGGAGCCAACTGTTTGTTCCGTTTCAAATTTGTCGGGCTTTGTTATACCAAGCCGTTTGTTTAGCATATAAGTATCTAAAGCAAATTCAATTTGATTGTGCAGTGAGTGAGGATTTACAAATCTGTTGCTTTTTGCCATACTATCCTGCAGGGCATACACATAAGGGTGGCAAATTCTGTCAAGAGAATAATGAAGAATAAACCCATACACATATGATTTTGCTATGTCAGGCGATGAAGACGATTTGCAATATTCACGCATACATTCAAGCAAATCAGAGGGATTTGTCTTGTGGATAACAGAGCCGTACCTAAGCAATGATTTGCCTATTGTCCACGGCAGAACACGATGAAAAAAGAAAACATCGGGACCCTGTGCACCGAAATACACTGCCTCTTCATTGATATTAAAATCTGCAATTTCCTTTAATATCGGCATCATTTCTTTAGCAAAAATATAATGAGTTGAAAAAGCCGGCATCAAATCAGTCCTTTAAAATCAGTAGGGAATTCACTGTCAATAGTAATTTCTTCTTCTGTAATCGGGTGTATAAAATGCACTGTTTTGCATTGCAGTGCCTGTCGGTTAATTTGCTCACAGCACCCACCGTAAAGGCTGTCGCCCAAAAGGGGATGACCTATGTGTGAAAAATGCACACGAATTTGATGAGTTCTGCCTGTTTCAAGATTAAGCTTAACAAGGGTGCTTTTGCCGTTGCTCTTTATTGCCTGCCAATGAGTGATTGCCCTTTCTCCGTCATCACGAACACATCGCTTGATAATGCTGTCGCCCATTCGTGCAATAGGCAGGTCGATAGTGCCGTTGCCTGTTAAAACTCCTTCACAAACTGCGTAATAATCCTTGTGAATTTTTCCTGCAAGCTTACAGGCAGCAAGCTCATTTTTTGCCACAACAACAAGTCCACCCGTATCTCTGTCAAGCCTGTAAATACATCTAAAGGCAGTGTCGCTTTCCATATAGCAGGCACAAGCATTTGCAAGAGTGTCGCCCTGATGATTTCTGCTTTCGTGAACAGGCATAAAGGGTGGCTTGTTCATAACAAGTATATCCTCGTCACTGTAAACAGGCACAGCGTCGCTGTTTTTGAGAGGAGTAGGCATTTTACCCTTATTTTCAATTCTAATTATAAGCCTGTCACCTGTGTGAATTTTGTCGATTGTCGGTGCAAATTCACCGTTTAATGTTATTCCGTTTTCAGTATTTTTTAGCTTTGTAAGAAGTGATGCAGAAACACCGAAGCTCCGTAAAAAATCACGAATTTGTGTTCCGTCATCCTTTTCCTTAATAATAAATTCAATAACTCTCATATCAAAAAAGTAAACAGCAGTCCAAAGACTGCTGTTATGCTTATATTAGTCAACACTTACAATCCAGTTCATTGTATCTTCAATCTTGCCGAATTGAATACCTGTGAGTGTGTCATAAAGCCTTTGTGTAAGTTCGCCTGTTTTGAAATTATTGATTTCAACAGTTTCACCCTCATAGGTAAGGCCACCAACCGGGCTGATAACAGCAGCAGTACCTGTGCCGAATACCTCCTCGAGCTTGCCGTTTTTAGCAGCATCCATAATGAAGTCAATAGTAAATCTTGTTTCGTTAACCTTGTAGCCCCAAGACTTAAGCAGCTCGATACAGCTCATTCTTGTAATACCGGGAAGAACTGTGCCGATTGTCGGTGCTGTGTAAATTTCTCCGTCAACCTTGAACATAATGTTCATTGAGCCAACCTCTTCAACATATTTTCTTTCAACACCGTCAAGCCAAAGAACCTGTGAATAACCAAGCTTGTGACCCTTTTCGGATGCGATGATAGATGCAGCATAGTTACCACCACACTTAATGTAGCCTGTACCACCCGGAGTAGCACGCACATACTCATCCTCAACATAGATTTTAACAGGGTTCATACCCTCCTCATAATAAGCACCTGATGGTGAGCAGATTATGATAAACTTGTATTCATCAGAAGCCTTAACACCAAGAACAGACTCTGTTGCAATAGTGAACGGTCTGATGTAGAGGCTTGTGTCAGGCTCTGAAGGAACCCAGTCCTTTTCAACACTAACAAGTGCTCTGACTGCCTCAACAAAATCCTCCACGGGAATTTCCGGAATACAGAGTCTTTGGTGTGTTGACTGCATTCTTTCTGCATTTTTGTCAGGTCTGAAAAGCTGAACATTACCGTCAGGAGTTCTGTATGCCTTTAATCCCTCAAAGCATTCCTGTGCATAGTGGAACACAAGAGCAGATGGGTCAAGAACGAGTGGCTGATAAGGAACAATCCTTGCATTGTGCCAGCCTTCGCCTGTTTTGTAGTCCATAATAAACATATGGTCGGTAAAGATGTTGCCGAATCCCAGCTTGCCCTGTGGCTTTTCCTTTGGTGCTTTTGTAAGCTCATACTTAATTTCCATTTTATATTACCTCTTTTGTAATGAATTTTTAAAAGCTGTATGAAACAATTATTCCTCCGTCAGAAGCATAAAGTGAATTAAGTCCTGACGCCTTAATAATTTCAACCTTGCCGAATTTTGCCTTGTCAGTGATTTTATTAGCAACAAAATTTGCCCTATCCTCACAGCAAACATATGAAATATAAAGCTTTTTGTCGCTAAGGTCAACGCCGTCAACCGACTCGGCAATAATATTTGCCATTTTAATCAGTGCACGATTTGTAGTTAAATCCTGACCTGAAAGGGAAATGTTGCCCTCCTGTGTTCTTTTGCAAATAAGCTTTACTCTGATTTTTTCAAGCACCTTTGCAGCAAGAGCAAACAATCGTCCGTTTGCCTTTAATGCGTCAAGACTTTCAAGGCAGAAGAACAATCCTGTTTTGTTAAGGATAAAGTCGTCAATATATTCCACAACAGCGTCAAAGGCCATACCCTCGTCGCACACCTTTTTAATTTCCTCTGCCACAATAGACTCTAAGCCTGAGGTAGCAAGTGAGTTGAAAACATAGATTTTCTTGTCCTCGCCATACTCCTCCTCATAAAGCATTTTGCCCTGAAGAGCACTGTTATAGGTTCCACTTAATTTGTCGGTTATAGTCAAAACATAAATCTCGTCATAATCACCCTCGTAAGCCTTTTTAAAAGCATCAGGTGCAGGACAGGCAGATTTTGCAACACCACCGTTGGCCTTCATTCTGCCGATAAAATCATCCTGGTCAAGATCACGGTCATCAAAGGTGTGGTAATCACCAACCTCAAGTGAAAGAGGAACAACCTCAAGATTATCCCATTTCTTAATTTCCTCGGTTAAGTCACAGCAACTGTCAACAACGATTTTATAACGCATATGGCATATTACCTTTCAACAATTTTATATGGAAATATTATACTCTTATTTTATAGTGTAGTCAATAAAAAATGCGACAGAATAGCTAAATCCTGTCGCAAATTTATTAAGCAATAATATTTTTGGCATTTTGTATTTGTATTTCAACGCTTGCCACAGCAGGACCACCTATTGCTGTTCTGTCATTAACACACTTTTCAAGGTTGATTGCAGCATAAACATCATTATCGAATATGTTACAAACAGATTGGTAATCCTCAATAGGCAGCTCCTCAAGAGTAACGCCCTTGTCAATGCAGATTGCCACAAGCTCACCTGTTGCCTTGTATGCGTCACGAAAGGCAAGACCCTTGCCAACAAGATAATCTGCACAGTCTGTGGCGTTAATAAATCCCTTTGCAGCAGCACTTCTCATATTATCCTTAAGAACTGTCATTGTATCAATCATCGGGGTAAAGGCGTTAAGGCACATTTTAACGGTATCAACAGCGTCAAAAATCGCCTCCTTATCCTCCTGCATATCCTTGTTATACGCAAGAGCAATGCCCTTCATAACAGTAAGCAGCGTGGTTAAATCACCAAAAACTCTTCCACTTTTACCACGAACAAGCTCGGCAATATCGGGATTTTTCTTTTGTGGCATAATGCTTGAGCCTGTTGAAAATGCATCGTCAAGCTCAATGAACTTAAATTCCCAGCTGCACCACATGATAATTTCCTCGCTGAATCTTGAAAGATGCACCATAATCAAAGACAGTGCAGACGCCAGCTCAATGCAAAAATCCCTGTCAGATACACCGTCAAGGCTGTTAAGGCACACACTGTCAAATCCCAGTAAATCAGCCACTAAGCCTCGGTCAATAGGGTAGGTCGTGCCTGCTAAAGCACCACTTCCAAGGGGCAAAACATTCATTCTTTTTTTTACATCAGCAAGCCTGTCCAAATCCCTGCAAAGCATTGAGCAGTAAGCCATTAAGTGATGAGCAAAGGTGATTGGCTGTGCTCTTTGCAGGTGAGTGTAGCCGGGCATAATGGTGGTCTTGTTTTCCTCTGCCTTATTGCACAAAACAGCAATAAGACCCTTTAGCATTTGGCTAATCTCGTCAATTTCTTTTCTTAAAACCAGCCTAATATCAAGAGCAACCTGGTCATTTCTTGAACGAGCAGTATGCAGCCTTTTTCCTGTTTGACCAAGCCTTGCAGTTAATTCACCCTCAACAAAAGTGTGAATATCCTCTGCATCCATGTCAATTTTCAACTTGCCTGATTTTATATCATCAAGTATTTTCTTAAGACCTGCAACAATTTTTTCGCTTTCGCCTTTTTCAATAATACCTGTTGCACCAAGCATTGTTGCGTGAGCAATACTGCCCTTTATGTCCTCCTCAAACATCCTGCAATCAAAGCTTATAGATGAATTGAAGTCATTTGTCTCCTTAGCAAGCTCCTTTTTGAACCTGCCCTTCCATAGCTGTGCCATAATTACCTCTTATAATTATTTGTTTTCCTCTCTTTGCTTGTCAAGGAGTGCCTTAACCTTGATTGACAAGCCGAACAGGTTAATAAATCCTGCTGAATCAGCCTGATTGTATGCTCCACCGTCCTCACCAAAGGATGCAATATTCTCATCATAAAGAGTGAAAGGAGATGTAACACCTGCGTTAATAATATTGCCCTTATAAAGCTTAAGCTTAACATCACCGGTAACAGTCTCCTGAGTTTTGTCAACAAAGGCAGAAAGTGCCTCACGAAGTGGAGTGAACCATAATCCGTTATATACAAGCTCACCGAACTTCTGTGCCACAAGCTTTTTGTAATGTGATGTTTCACGGTCAAGGGTAATCATTTCCAAAAGCTCGTGTGCCTTGTAAAGAATAGCTCCACCGGGAGTTTCATAAACGCCCCTGCTTTTCATACCCACAAGACGGTTTTCAACTATATCAAGCAGACCTATACCGTTTTTGCCACCAAGCTCGTTAAGCTTTTCAACAATAGCAAGTGCCTTCATTTCCTGTCCGTCAATAGCAGTTGGAACGCCCTGCTCAAAGTGGATTGTAACATATGTAGGCTCATCCGGTGCCTGCTCAGGAGCAACACCTAATTCGAGGAAGCCCTCCTTTGAATACATCGGCTCATTGGCAGGGTCCTCCAAATCAAGACCCTCGTGGCTAAGGTGCCATACATTCTTATCCTTTGAATAGTTAGTTTCACGATTTATTTTAAGAGGAATGTTGTGTGCCTCTGCATATTCAATTTCCTCCTCACGGGACTTAATATCCCATTCACGCCAAGGAGCAATTATCTCCATATCGGGAGCAAATGCCTTTAGGGTTAATTCAAATCTTACCTGGTCGTTGCCCTTGCCCGTGCAGCCGTGACATATTGCGTCTGCACCCTCCTTAATTGCAATTTCTGCAAGTCCCTTTGCAATGCAGGGACGAGCGTGTGATGTGCCAAGCAGATAGCTTTCATAATCAGCACCTGCCTTAAGGCAAGGCCAAATGTAATCCTCAACATATTCATCCTTAAGGTCAAGCACATAAAGCTTTGATGCGCCTGTTGCAATAGCCTTTTCCTCAAGTCCGTCAAGCTCTGTGCCCTGTCCCACATCGCCCGATACTGCGATAACCTCGCAATTATTGTAGTTTTCCTTAAGCCAAGGAATTATGATTGATGTGTCAAGTCCTCCCGAATATGCAAGAACCACCTTTTTAATTTCTTTTGCCATAGCTGTTTCTCCAATCAAATATTTAGTATGGTCTTATTATAATTACGTAGCTTTTAAATTTCAAGGGATTTTGAAAAGTTTGTATAAATATTCAAAAAATGTTCATATTATGCAGAATAATTGTATAAAATTACAACAAAATCACTGATTATTTATGGATTTGTTATATTAAAACAATCTGCGCCGTAGTAACCCTGCAAACGCCCCTGTGTGCCTTTTACAAAACAGGGACTGCTACGCTCTGCCACACACTGGTTTGTCAATATATATAATAGGTATAGGAATTTAACGAAAATAACCGACTTATGACGCCTGTTTGTCTGTTAACTAAATTGTAAACAAATTGTAAAAAAAATAATGCGAATTTTTAATGAAATCTGTTGACTTTTATATATGCGTATGTTATCATACGAGTGTATATATAACTTGGGGGATACTATACCCCTCGGTCAGTAATGCCCTCTATTTTGGGCTTTGGCGTGGAGTCGATATCAGGTCAGGGATTAGATTTCACAGTGCCTTATTCCTTAATTTTGGGTAAATATGTTGGGAGGAATTTTTATGAAAACTAAATTCTCAAAAAGACTTTTATCTGCTGTTTTGGCTTTAGTTATGGTAGTTTCTGCTTTTGCGTCATTACCGTTTACTACCTCTGCGGCAGACTACTCAGGCACATTGACATACAGCAGCAGAATTTATATTGCTGCTCATAACGCCTCTTCATCAAACAGATTGGATCAGCAGGGCGCAGGCTCAATCAACATCTGTAACGACGGTCAGACAGGTAACTTCTGCACAGGTGCATGGTTCTATGACCTTTCTGCCGTTCCGTCGGAGATTGGCACAATTACTGCCAATGTATCAATCAATGTTGCAAAGATAGAAACCGAAGCAGTAAATGTATCTATCTACGCAGTATTCAACAATCCCGGTAACTTTACTAATATATCAAACACAGCAAGTGCTGCATTGGCAAAGTTCACCAATCCTGTAAAGCTTGGCTCATTCACCAACAACGCAACAGGTGTTAGGGCTACATACGAGGTTGGCGAGCATATTAAGACTGCAAAAACCAACGGCACAGTTTTTGGTATCTATGCTATTATAGAAACTGCAGGTCAGACAGCTGAAAGCGGTGGCTGGACTGACTGCCATATCACACCACCATCAATCGCTGTTGAGGTTACTGCTCCTTCATCAGGTCCTGATGTAGATGTTACAGGTAACACAAACAAGGAAGCACTCCAAAATGCAGTTGACCTTTATCTTGCAAGGATGGAGAGCATCGGCGCTGAAGGTGGCAAGGTTTACACAAATATGAAACCTGCTTACGATGCATACCTTGATGCAGTAAGAAAGCTTGATGCTTTCACATACGGTACTGCTGCAGAGTCACAGCTTATTGAGGCTAAGAACAACCTTATGAGCAAGTACAATGCTATGAAGGAATTTACTCCTTACAAGGGTACAGCAACAGGTTACTATTTTGATACAGTTGCAACAGGTGGCTATGATAACCTCCTTTATAGTTCACAGGGCACAAGTGGTTTCACCTATGGTGACGGTTGGTGTACTTCTGGCAATGTTAAGGCAAAGGTTTACTATGCAAAAAATATTGTTATGCTTTATGACGGTGCTAACGAATCAGGCTTCCCTGTTGTTCTTGGTGTTTGCAGTACAACAAACTGGCTTAATCAAGCTAACCAATATACTCTTACAAATGTTCATATTGACTCACCAACAACAGTTGCTCTTAAACACAACTGGTACGGTAAGTTAGGTGGTGACCAGTGGAAGATTTGGCCTAATAAAACAACATCAGTTGATGATGTTTCATACCAGGCAGCAGGTGGCCCTGCTCAAACAGATACAAACAAGACTCCTGTATCTTATAACAACGAGATTTACTACAACAGCACTAATAACGAAGTTAACTATTACGAGAATATTAACGCTTCCGGAAAGATTGTCTTCAATGTAGTATCCGGCTCAACAGTAGGTAAGATGGGCGTTAGCGACAGCAATCCGTCAACTGTATATGCTATTAACTACAAGGTAATTTATGACTTTGTAACAGATGCTAACAGAAGAAATCAAATCGCATTAGCACGTTATATGAAGGAGGGTGGCTTGTCAACACTCCTTACAGCAATGGATAACTGCACTGCATTTAATCCTAATTCTTACTTCACAGGTGCAAATGATAGCAATGTTGCAACAAAGGTAACAGAATGTGCTAACAAGATTAAAGCGCTTCATGCTGCAACAAAGGGTATCTCTCCAACCGGCGACCAGTATTACGGTGAGGGCTATCAGCTTCTTAGAGATGCAATGGATGCAGACGGCGTAAGAGTTGCATACAAGGCAGGTAATGTTAGAGCTGACGGCGAGCAGAAGTACACAACAGCATCTTGGGATAACTTCTACAAAGTTATGAAAGCTGCCGAAGATTTTATGACAGCTGTTTCAGTAAACGGATATACAAACTCAGGTAATGAGACTGCAAAATCATATGCAAACGATGAGCTTATGCATATGGATATTCCAACATATTTTGCTGCTCTTGAATTGCTCTTCACACCTGTTGTTACAACAAGGCTTGAGGCTGCAATCGACAGATTTGAATCTTATAACAACATCTTTACTGAGGAATCCTATAATAACGCTGCTTCAATAGTTAAAACTGCAAAGGAAACAGTTTGGGGCTCAGAGGAAAATTATAAGAGTGCCGGTGACGCTCTTGAAAAGACTCCACAAAACACTGCTACTGTTACAGCACAAACAAACCTTGTAAATGACGCTATCACAGCACTTAAGTTCTCACCGGACGCAGTTGTTACAACTGATTTAGGTCAGTATTCACTTAATCAGGCAATCGCCCTTAAGGATACTATTTCAGACCCACTTGATTACGGTAACTACGGTGACTACGAGGCTGCAATCAATGCTGCAAACGAGTACAAGGCACAATTACAGGCAGCAGACTTTACTGACTACGATGTTCAGCTTGAAGAATATGTTGCTGCTGTAACAGAGGCACTTAACGCTTATTACTCACTTGAGTATTCATTCGTAAAGATTCCTGATGGCACAATCGCTCGTAACGCAGGTATTCAAACACTTGATATGTACCACGGCAGAAGTGGTTCAGGCAGATACTGGAACATCCAGTTCTCATATCCTGCAGCAGGCGCTGTAATTATCAGAACAAAGCATACTGCTACTAACATCAATTACGGCCAGGCTTCTGTTTACTACGGAACAACATCACCTCGTTCATCAAATATGCTCGATAGTATTACAATCGACGCAACAGCCAATGATGTTTTGGAAATCAATGCAAACGGTGGTGCAGCAGGCTCTGACGCATGGGCAACAGCTCTCACAGACGCAGAGAAGCAAACCTACGCAGGCAAGCTTTCAACAGCTGGTTCAAACGGCAGTAACTTTGCTCTTAAGAACTTTAGAGTAGCAGAGGTTAGCCAGTACAATACTAAGGACATCTACGGTATTACCGAGAGTGGCGTAACAATTGCAGATAAGGTTTCAGCAACAGACGAGTACACAAAGATGCTCGGCACAACAACAGGTGCTCATGCAAGCCCACTTCCCGGTGGTGTTTATGCTGCATCTCGTGTAAGTGGTGACCAGTACGGTGCAATCACAATGGCTGCAGATATGGTAGTTTCAATTCCTGCTAGCACAAAGGCAACACTTTCTGCAACAACAGTACCTACATCAACACAGTATATCCTTGACGGCAAGTATTTCGGTGCGTTGTACTCATACGACCACGTAGTAAATACAATCAACTGGGAAGGCTACGGCTTTATGAAGTCATCAGAGCCAATCAGCTCAGTTGTTACAGTTGTTGATATTTCATACTTGGTTGAGCTTGTTGAAGAGTGTAACGTTCTTCTTGACAAGTCACTCATCGACTACTCACAGATGTACACTCCTGAAACTTGGGCTGACTTTACTGCAGCACTTTCTGCAGCACAGGCATCAATTAACTACACAAGCATTGCTGCATCAACACTTACATCTACTTGCGAAACAAGATATGAAAACCTTTGGACAGCATATAAGGCTCTTAAGGTTAGAGAAATCCCTGTAACATTCAACTATAAGGATTCAACAGGTGCTGACGCATCAACAGTAATCAATGTTGAGTGGGGCAAGAAGATTAACACTAACTACGGCTCTGCTGAAACAAATTATGCAGATTTGTTCAATGCAATCAGCACACCTGATTATGTATCTGCTGACGGTCTTTACACCTACAAGTTTGACAAGTGGACACCTGACTTCAATGCAGCAGCACCAGTTAGGGAAGAGGCTTCATACACAGCTACTTATGTTTCAGAGCTTAACCCTGCAAACTTCATTCCTTACAACGCTTCAGTAGCATCACTTATCGGTGCTCTCACAGACAGAACCTTCACATTGGCAGACCTTAACGCAATCAAGACTGAGCTTGCAGGTATGACCTACTTCTCATTAACTGATGACGAAAAGGCTGCACTTAAGGGTGATGTTCAGGGTCAAATTGATGCTGAAAAGGCTCGTATTGATGAAATCAAGAACGGCCTTACTCCTTCAACTATTACAGTTGATGTAGCACAGGCTGCAGTTGATGCTGAAAAGGCTTGCCAGGATATTGATGCATATGATGTAGATTCATTAACATTTGATTATGTAACACCAATCGAGGTTGGTGGCAAGACTGTTGAGGCACTTAGATTCGGCTCACAGGAGGAGTTGGATGCAGCTCTTCGTGATGCAGTTGAGAATCTTAACAAGCATCAATACACAATTTACCTTGACGGTGTTGAAATTGGCACTGTTGAATACGGTACTCCTGTAATCATCAGCAGCGACGGTCAGTTGTTCACAAATGTTGCTGACCTTTCAACTCACGAGCACGACGGATCAAAGCTCCTTGCTTGGACTTATAGCTACGCTGCTCCATCAAGAAATAATGCTTATACATCTGCTAAGTATATGCTTACAGGTAGGTCATTAGGCTTCATTGTAAAGGGTGATACAAAGCTCACAACAAAGAATGCCGGTAACACAGAAACAGGATTTACTGTTAAGTTCATGACAAACGACGGCAAGGTATTTGATGTTGAATATACAACTGACGGTACTGTTACAATGCCAACAGCTCCTGCTTATGCTTACTACACATTTGCAGGTTACAGC
The DNA here is from genome assembly GCA_946002045.1 of uncultured Clostridia bacterium. Lineage (GTDB taxonomy): Bacteria > Bacillota > Clostridia > Oscillospirales > Acutalibacteraceae > Eubacterium_R. Next base: position 13,897 of record CAMFYM010000025.1, read on the forward strand.
AACGGCTTGAACGCAGGCGATACATTTGCAGTTACCAAGAACGAAACAATCATTGCTAATTATACTCCTGTACTTGCAGATAAGCTTCAGGTAGATATCTACAACTCAAAGGGTCTTTGGGATGAAGTATCACCAGCAAGTGCAAACAAGTACGCTTACGGTGAACGAATCGACCTCAATGTTGCAAATGCATATTGCTGGGCTATTGCAAAGTACGATGTTGATCTTGGCGCTAATATTTACAAAATTCTTGCATACGGTCCTTCTTATTCATTCCTTGTAACAAAGGATTATTACAGTAATGAAGCTACAAATGTATATGAGGGTATCGTAGCGTTGTCAAAGGCAGATTATGAGACTATTCTTGACGGTGACGGTGGCTACAGCAAGATGTATGACGGTGCAGGTAACCTCATCGAATCAAAGGTAGTTGACTTTGTAACACAGTATCCTGAACTTCAGCCAAATGTATCAGTTCTTGACAGTGCAATTCCTGTATACGGCGAGGACGGTTCACTTAAGAAGATTTCTTTAGTGGGCACATTCGCATTACCTGACGGCTACACAATCATTGAGGCAGGCGTACTCTTCTCATCAAATCAGGCAGCTGATATGACAGTAGAAAAGGTTGGCACAGACGGTATAGCAAGATTTAAGGCTTCAGGTCATACATGTGGTA
>CAMFYM010000026.1 GCA_946002045.1 uncultured Clostridia bacterium
GTGAAACAAGCACAAAATCCTTAAGAGGCTCAAAAATGGAGGATGTTATCTTTGGAGGCACCTCCTCAAGAAAGGCTCTTGGATTTGCACAGGTACAGCTCACCTTGGATAACTCTGATCATACACTTAAGGACAGGGGAGAAATTGTTACTGTTACAAGACGATATTACCGTTCAGGTGAAAGTGAATATAAAATTGACGGCGAGAATGTTCGTCGCCGTGATATTCACGAGCTGTTTATGGACACAGGTCTTGGCTCTGACGGCTACTCAATGGTAGGTCAGGGCAAAATAGACTCGATTATTTCTCAAAAAAACGAGGATAGGCGTGAGCTTTTTGAGGAGGCAGCAGGTATTTCTCTTTTCCGTCATAAAAGGACAGATGCCACTCGCAGACTTGACCAGGCACAAGAGAATTTAGTTCGACTTCTCGATATTCTCGGTGAGCTTGAAAATCGTGTGGGTCCTCTTAAAAAGCAAAGCGAAAAGGCAGCACAGTTTCTTGAGCTTTCAGCCGAAAAGAAAACTCTTGAAATCGGTGTTTGGATAAACAAAATCAATCGCTTTACAAATGAGCTTCGTGAGCAGGAGCATAAGATAGACGCTGCCAATGCTTCATACGAGATATGCGAAAAGGAGCTGGCAGGTATTGAAACAGAGATTGAAGAAATACTTGAAAATATAGCATCAATCAATATTGAAATTGAGGAAATTCGCAGTGGCTCTAAGGTGTTTGAGGAGGAAGCACTCCGTAAGGATACTGACGCATCTGTGTTAAAGAATACTTTAGAGCATAATAACGAAACGATAGGCAGACTTAAAAATGATATAGGTGTTGCCGATGACAGTAACAGCTCTATTGATTCACAGATTGAGGAAAAGCAGCAGCTTATTGCCGAAAATGAAAAGCTCCTTGATGAAAAAAGAAATGAGATGAAGGTCATCTCACAGCAAATGCAGGATTTGCTGTTATCTAACGAGGAGTTTTCAAAGCTTTCAGTTGAGCTTAATCAAAGGATAACTGCCCTAACTTTAGAGCTTTCCGATTGTAAGGTTAAGTGCTCACAGGCGCTATCATCAATTAACGAGATTAAATCCCGTCAGGATACAGTTGATTTTGCAATAGAGGATTGTGAGAGGGAGTCAAAAAAGGCAGAAAGTCAAAAGCAGGAAAGTCAGGAGAATCTTAACTTCCTTCAGGAGCGTATTGACGAAAACAACAACGCCCTTGCTGGCTTGAAGCTTAAGCTTGAAACAAAAACAGGCAAGGTTGAAAAAATCAAGACAGAGCTTGAAAAAGTAAATCTTGAGCTTTCACAAAAGCAGTCAAAGGCAAAAATGCTTTCTGATATGGAAAAGAATATGGAGGGCTTTTCAGGTGCAGTTAAAGCTGTAATGAAGCAGGCACAAAGCAAGGCTCTTTCCGGTATTCACGGTCCAATATCACAGCTTATTACCGTTGATAACGAGTATTCAGTTGCTGTGGAGGTTGCACTTGGTGCAGCAATGCAGAATATCGTTACGGAAAATGAAGCAGCTGCAAAGCGTGCTATTTATTATCTTAAGAATAATCACTTAGGCAGAACAACATTTTGGCCAATTTCAACCATAAAGCCAAGAACACTTGATGAAAAGGATTTGGACGATAATTTAGGCTTTGTTGCTGTGGCAAGTGATTTGGTAAAATGCGATAATCAGTACAAGGATATTATCTCAAATCTTCTCGGAAGAGTAGTAGTTGTTGATGATATGGACTGTGCAATCGGTATTGCAAACAGATACAAAAACAGATTTAAAATCGTTACCGTTGACGGTCAGGTTATTAACGCCGGTGGTTCAATGACCGGTGGCTCTCAATCAAAGGGATCGGGTATTTTATCCCGTGCAAATATGATTGACGAGCTTAATGCACAGGCAAAGCAATTAGACGATAAAGCACATGAGCTTAAGTCTCAGCTTAAATCAGCCCTTGAGGATGCAAATTATGCAGGTGCAAAGCTTCAGGGTGCAGAGGTGGATTTGCAGCAGGCAAAGGAGGAGCTTATTCGTGCACAGGGCGACCATAAGCTTATTTGTGAAAAGCTTGATGCAGTCCTTGCCCAAAAGACTTCACTTGTTGCTGAAAAGAATAACGCACAGGAAAGAATTGCTCATTTTGAGCAGTTGAATGTTGAGGGCGAAAAGCAGGCAAAATCTGTGGAGGAGCAGATTGCTTTGGCAGAGAGTCAGCTTGCCGAAACATCAGATAACGCTCAGGAGATTGTGTTAAAGCGTGATGAGTTCAGGCAAAAGAGCGAGCAGATAAATCTTGAGCTTGTAACTATTGCAAAGGATACCGAGTCAGCAAGAATTTCCATCGAGGAGCTTGAAATAAGAAAAAGCACTCAGGCAAGCAGAGTAAAAACCATTGAGGACGAGATCAAGTCTATTGAGCAAAAGAATGAGGACTTACTCGTACAGATTGCCGAGATTGAAAAGCAGGCAGATGCACTTCGCTTGCAGGCAAAGCAGGCAGACGATGGTGTTGCTCAACAGATTGAACAGCGTAATAATCTTGAAAAGCGTTCAAGCGAGCTTCGTATTCTTGAACGAAACAAGGGTCAGGAAAGAGAAAAGCTTTCAGGTGAGCTTGTCCGTCTTGATGAGCGTAAGATTGCAATGCGCAAGGAATATGACGAGCTTAACGATATGCTGTTTGAGCAGTATGAGCTTACAAAGCGTGAGGCAGAGGCTCTTAATATTGAAATAGAAAATATGACTGAGGCTAAAAAGCGCCTACACGAAATCAAGGTCGCTATTAAGAATTTAGGCTCAATCAATGTGGGTGCCATTGAGGAGTATAAGGAAGTATCCGAAAGATATGAATTTTTAAAGGAGCAGATTACCGATATTGAAAGATCTAAGTCGGAGCTTCTTAAAATTATTGAGGATTTAACTGCGTCAATGAGCGAAAAATTCCTTGAGCAGTTCAATAAGATTAACGAAGAATTTAAGATTTCATTTGCAGACTTCTTTGGTGGCGGTAAGGGCGAGATTGTTCTTGAACAGCCGGATAACTGCCTTGAATCTCCGATAGAAATAAAAATTCAACCACCCGGTAAATCAGTACAAAATATTAACCTGTTCTCCGGTGGTGAAAAGTCACTGGCAGCAATGGCATTGCTGTTCAGCGTGCTTAAGGTACAGCCTGCACCGTTTTGTATTTATGATGAGGTTGAGGCTGCTCTCGATGATGTTAATGTTGAAAGATTTGCCAAATATATGCGCAAAATGACTGACAAAACACAGTTTATTTCAATTACTCACCGTCGTGGCACAATGGAGGAGGCAGATGTCCTTTACGGCGTAACAATGCAGGAGAAGGGCGTATCAAAGCTCATTGAGCTTCAAACAGCAGAGCTTGCCTCTCAAATGGGATTAGAGGATTAGTTAAGGAGTGTTAAATATGGGCATTTTTTCAATGTTCAAAAAGGGTTTGAAAAAAACCAGAGATGAAGGTATTACTGCTCAAATGGACCAGGTTATTGATTCTTATGAGGAAATAACCGACGAGCTATTTGACGAGCTTGAGGAAATACTCATTATGGGTGATGTAGGTATGCCTACTGCCCAAAGAGTTATCCGTGACCTTAAAAGTAAAATTGAAAATGATAAAATTAAAGATGTTAAGCAGGTAAGAGAAACAATGAAGGATATTGTATCCGGTATTGTTTGGGGTGGTAGCTATTTGCGACTTCGTACAAAGCCGTCAATAATTCTTATGATAGGTGTTAACGGCGTTGGCAAAACAACCACTATCGGCAAGCTTGCTATGAGATTACAAGCTCAAAACAGAAAGGTTATTCTCGGTGCAGCCGATACATTCCGTGCTGCTGCCATTGAACAATTACAGGTTTGGGCAGACAGAGCAGGCGTTGACCTTATCAAGCACGCAGAGGGTGCCGATCCGGCTGCTGTTGTTTATGACACTATTCAGGCAGGCAAGGCAAGAAATTGTGATGTAATAATCATTGATACTGCCGGCAGACTTCATAATAAGAAAAACCTTATGGACGAGCTTAATAAAATCAGCCGAGTTATTGACAGGGAATTACCTGATGCATCAAAGGAAATTCTGCTTGTTCTTGATGCAACAACAGGTCAAAACGCAGTTAATCAGGCAAAGGATTTTAAGGACGCAGCAGGTATTACGGGCATAGTCCTTACAAAGCTTGATGGTACTGCAAAGGGTGGCGTTGTCCTTGCTATCAACAATGAGCTTGATGTGCCTGTTAAGTTTGTTGGCGTAGGTGAACAAATTGAGGATTTACAGCCCTTTGATGCCGATGCCTTTGCAGCAGGACTGTTTGATGCAAAGGTACCTGAGGATGATAAGGATATAACAAGCTTTATTACAAATGATGTTGGAGATAACTAATGGACTTTATTCTTGCGACTAATAATATGAAAAAATTAGCAGAAATGCAGCGTATTCTCTCACCACTTGGTATCAATGTTGTTACGGCAAAAATGCTGGGCACCACTCTTGATGATGTGATTGAGGATGGCGAAACCTTTGAAGATAACGCAAGGCTTAAGGCACACGCAGCCTGTAAGCAAATGAGTATGCCTGCAATAGCAGACGATTCAGGTCTTTGCGTAGATTATCTTGACGGTGCTCCGGGTATTTATTCTGCCCGTTTTTCAGGTGACCACGGTAATGATGAGAAAAATAACGACTTGCTTTTGGAAAAATTAGAGGGCGTACCTCTTGAAAAGCGTACAGCAAAATATGTTTGTGCAATTTGCTGTGTATTTCCTAACGGAAAAGAAATTGTTGTCAGAGGTGAGTGCAAGGGTATTATCGGCTTTGAGCGTGACGGACACGAGGGCTTTGGCTATGATCCATTGTTCCTTGTTGACGGCAGAGCATTTGGCAGATATACAGCAGAGGAAAAGGACAAAATCAGTCACAGAGGTAACGCATTAAGATTACTTACAAAGGAATTGGAGAAGATTTTATGACATCAAAGGAAAGAGCATATTGGCGTGGACAGGCTAACTCACTTGAGCCTATTATTCAAATAGGCAAGGAGGGTATAAGCGATAATCTAATAACTCAAATTGATGATACTCTTGATGTAAGAGAGCTTATCAAAATCAGAGTCCACCTTGAAACAGCACCACTATCACCAAGAGAATTTGCCGATAAGTTAGGTGAGGTGTTGGGAGCAGATGTAATACAGGTTATCGGTGGTATTATTGTTTTGTACCGTAAGGCTGATAAGGAAAGAATTGCAGAAAAGAAAAAGAAAAGAGGCTCCGGCACAGCAAAGGCAACTGCTAAAAAGAAGGTAAAGATTAAGGGTAAAAGACAACGCCAAAGAGAAAAAGAGGCAAAGAACCCTTATGCCGTTTACGACAGACCTAAATTCAGAGGAAGATAAATGATAAAATTAGGCATCTTTGGTGGAGCATTCAATCCGATTCATAATGGCCATTTATCCCTTGCAAGGAATTATCAACAGGCTTTGAACTTGGATAAGGTATTATTTATTCCAACTGCCGTACCTCCCCATAAAACATCACAGTATCTTGCCTTACCGGAGGATAGGCTTTGTATGACAAGGCTTGCAGTGGAGGATTGTCCCACCTTTCAAGTTAGCGATATTGAGTTTAACAGGCAGGGCAAATCATATACCTATGATACCTTGTGCGAAATTAAAAATATTTATCCCGATAGTCAGCTGTATTTAATTATCGGTGCTGACCAGTTTTTAACATTTCACTGCTGGTATAAGTATAGGGAAATATTAGAAATGGTTACTGTTTGTACCTCTGCTCGTGAAAGCGAGGAGGAAAAGCAAATACTTTTATCCTATGCCGAGAGCATCAGCGAAATGAAGGATAAGTATTTTATTTCAAATCAGCCTGTATTAAAGCTTAGCTCCAGCGAGATTAGAGATAAAATAAAAAACGGACAGGATATTTCAACGCTTGTTCCGAAAAAAGTATGTGACTATATTTTAGAAAAGGGACTTTACATTGTATAATATTCAGGAATACACTAAAATTATTAGAGAACGATTATCGGATTACAGATTTTATCATTCCCTTTGCGTTGCCGAAAGCGCAAGGCTGCTTGCAAGGCGATATGGTGCAGATGAGGAAAAGGCTGAGATTGCCGGTATTCTTCACGACATAACAAAGGAATGTAGCGAAATTGAGCATCTTGAAATAATAAAAAAAGCAGATATGCCTATTTCTCCTCTTGAAAAATCAGGCAAAAAGTTTTATCATCAAATGTCGGGCAGTGCTTATGCAAATGTAATTCTCGGTATAGAAGATAAGGAAATTCTTGATGCTATCAGGTATCACACCACAGGCAGAGAAAATATGAGCCTTATGGACGAGATTATTTATCTTGCAGATTTTATTTCTGCCGACCGTGATTATGAGGATGTAGATATAATGCGTCAGCAGGTTGAAAAGGGTAAGGAGTACGGCTTGCTTTATGCAACTGAATATACTATAAAATCAGTTGTTAGCAAGAATGCACTGCTTCATCCCGATACTGTTAATGCATATAATTGGATATTAAATACTTATTTCAATAAACAGGAAGTGAATTTATGAACGCTAATGAAATAGTAAAGGAGGCTGTCAGGGCTATTGACAGCAAAAAGGGAGAAAATATTGAGGTTATCGGTATTACCGATTTAACAATAATTGCCGATTACTTTGTTATTGCAACAGGTACAAGTAATACTCAGGTTAAGGCTATTGCCGAGGAGGTTGAGTATAAGCTTGAACAACAGGGTGTAGTCCCACATCATATTGAGGGCAGAAATACCCCATGGGTATGCCTTGATTATAATTCGGTTGTTGTGCATATTTTCTACAAGGACCAGCGAGATTTTTATAAGCTTGAGCGTCTTTGGGAGGATGGCAAAAAAATAGAAATTGCAAATTTTTTGGAGGATTAACATATGGAATACAATTTTAAAAAGATTGAATCAAAGTGGCAAAATGTTTGGTATAGCCAAAACACCTTTGCTGCAAAGCAGGATTACACATTGCCAAAGTTTTATTGCCTTGTTGAATTTCCTTATCCGTCAGGACAGGGTCTTCATGTAGGTCATCCCCGTTCTTATACAGCACTTGATGTTGTTGCTCGTAAGAAAAGACTTCAGGGCTATAATGTTCTTTACCCAATGGGATGGGATGCCTTTGGTCTTCCTACCGAGAACTTTGCTATCAAAAATCATATTCACCCTGAGGAAGTAACAAAAAATAATGTTGCTCATTTTAAGTCACAGCTTCAGGCACTGGGATTTTCCTTTGACTGGACAAGGGAGATTAACACAACAGACCCATCATACTACAAATGGACACAGTGGATTTTCCTTCAGCTGTTTAAAAAAGGTCTTGCCTATAAAAAAGAAATGGCTGTTAACTGGTGCACCTCATGTAAGTGCGTTCTTGCAAACGAGGAGGTTGTTAACGGCGTATGTGAGCGTTGTGGCAGCGAGGTTATCAGAAAAAATCAAAGCCAGTGGATGCTTAAAATTACAGAATATGCTGACAGACTTGTTGACGATTTAGACGACCTTGATTTTATCGACAGAGTTAAGGTTCAGCAAAAGAATTGGATTGGCCGTTCAACAGGTGCAGAGGTTGATTTCGGCACAACACTTGGCGATACATTAACTGTTTATACAACAAGACCTGATACACTTTTCGGTGCTACATATATGGTTATTTCACCGGAGCATCCTCTTATTGAAAAGTGGGCAGATAAGCTCACAAACCTTGATGAAATTCGCAAATATCAAGACGAGGCTGCTCATAAGTCAGACTTTGAGCGTACAGAGCTTAACAAGGACAAAACAGGCGTAAGGCTTGAAGGTGTAATGGGTATTAACCCTGTTAATGATACACAAATACCGATTTTCATTTCAGACTATGTGCTTACATCATACGGTACAGGTGCAATTATGGCTGTACCTGCCCACGATACACGAGATTGGGAATTTGCTAAAAAGTTTGATTTGCCGATTATTGAGGTTGTTGCAGGCTCAAGCGTTGGTGTTGATAACGAGGCATTCACCGATTGTGCAACAGGCGTTATGGTTAATTCATCCTTCCTTACAGATATGTCTGTTGAGGAGGCAAAGGTGGCTATCACAGACTGGCTCACCAAAGAGGGTAAGGGTCACCAAAAGATTAACTTCAAATTGCGTGACTGGGTATTCTCTCGTCAAAGATATTGGGGCGAGCCTATTCCGATTATTAAGTGCGATGATTGTGGCTATGTTCCTGTTCCTGAAAGTGAGCTTCCGTTAAGACTTCCTATGGTTGACTCCTATGAGCCCACTGATACAGGCGAATCACCACTTGCTAAAATGACAGATTGGGTTAACACAACCTGTCCTTGCTGTGGTAAGCCTGCTAAGAGAGAAACCGACACAATGCCTCAATGGGCTGGTTCATCTTGGTATTTCTTAAGATATATGGATCCTCATAACGATGATGCGCTGGTTTCACCGGAGGCAGTTAAGTATTGGGGTCCTGTTGATTGGTATAACGGTGGTATGGAGCATACAACACTTCATTTGCTCTATTCTCGCTTCTGGCACAAATTCCTTTATGACATAGGCGTTGTTCCTACTAAGGAGCCGTATGCAAAGCGTACCTCTCACGGTATGATTTTAGGCGAAAACGGTGAGAAAATGTCAAAGTCAAGAGGTAATGTTGTTAACCCTGACGAGATTGTTGACCAATACGGTGCAGACACAATGCGTCTTTATGAAATGTTCATCGGTGATTTTGAAAAGGCTGCTCCTTGGAATAGCGACTCTATCAAGGGTTGCAAGCGTTTTATTGAACGTTTCTGGAATCTTCAGGAGTCTGTTGTAGATGGCGACGAGTATTCACCTGAGCTTGAGGCGTTGATGCACAAAACAATTAAAAAGGTTACAGAGGATATTGATAATCTTAAGTGCAACACAGCTATTGCTGCAATGATGAGCCTTGTTAATGAAATGAGTGCAAAGGGCGTTAACAAAGCAGAGCTTAAGTCATTAACAATTCTTCTTAATCCATTTGCTCCTCATGTTACAGAGGAAATGTGGCAGGCTATGGACTTTGGTGGTATGGTTAACGAAGCAAAATGGCCTGAATATGATGAAGATAAAACTAAGGAAAATTCGGTAGAGATTGTTCTTCAGATTATGGGCAAGGTTCGTTCCCGTATTACAGTGCCTGTTGATATTTCAAAAGAGGACGCAATAGCACTTGCCAAGGCTGACGAAAGAATTGTTGCTGCAATCGAAGGCAAAACCATTAAGAAGGAAATTTATGTTCCCGGTAAGCTCGTTAATATTGTTGCTGTTTAATAGGAGATAAATAATGACTAACGGTATGCTTGAAAAAAATTGGTCAACAGATAACGGTGGCTTCCCACTTAATGACAGTCAGGTAGAAAGATACATTTCCGTTAAGCCTACTCCATCACAAATTCGCCTTGCAGAAAATCCTTACTATTGCTTTATTCACTTTGGTATGAATACTGCCACAGCAAGAGAGTGGGGTACAGGTAAGGAAACGGTTGAGGACTTCACAATTAAATCTATTGATGCAAGGCAGTGGGTGTCTGTAATTAAAAATAGTGGTGCAACAGGTATTATTCTTACCTGTAAGCACCACGACGGATTTTGTCTTTGGGAAAGTGAGCACACCGATTTTTGCATAAAGAATACCGATTTTGACGGTGATATTGTCAAAATGATTTCAGATGAATGTAAGCGTCAGGGCATACGCTTCGGCGTTTATCTTTCACCTTGGGATATGCACGATTCACGCTACGGAACAGAGGCGTATAACGATTATTTTTGTAATCAGTTAACAGAGCTTTTAACTAATTACGGCGATGTGTTTGAGGTTTGGTTTGACGGTGCAAAGGGCGAAAATGCCGTTGACTTTCACTACGATTGGGAAAGGTATTTTAAGCTTGTTCGTTCCCTTCAGCCAAATGCAAATATGGCAATTTGCGGTCCCGATATTCGTTGGGTAGGTAACGAGGGTGGCAAAAGCCGTAAGGCAGAATATTCCGTTGTTCCCACAGGTGTTCGTGATATAGAAAAAACTATGAACGATAGCCAAAAGGATGAATCACAGGCTGCCTCTCTTAAAAGGTATAGCTCAACCGATGAGGATTTAGGCTCTCGCTCTGTTCTTGAGCAAAGCCCTGATCTTTGCTGGTATCCTGCTGAGGTTGATGTTTCTATCCGTAAGGGCTGGTTTTATTCAGCTGATGAGGATAAAACGGTTAAATCTGCTAAAAAGCTCTTCGAAATCTATCTTAATTCGGTAGGTAACAACTGCACTTTACTTTTGAATATTCCACCAACAAATACAGGTGTGATTCACAGCAAGGATGCTCAATCACTTGCAGAATTCGGACAAATGATTAGGTCAATTACAGCCAACCCTGTTATTGAGGATGAGGTGGGCGAGTTAACCCTTGATAAGCCGAATATCGAATATGATTTTGGTGGCGAGCATATACTTCAGTATGCTGTAATCAGCGAGGATATTACCCGTAGTCAAAGAGTTGAAGCCTTTGACCTTTATTTAAAAAACTCAAATGGTAAGTATAAAAAGGTGTATAGCTCAACGGTTATCGGCTCAAAAAAAATTATTGCTCTTAAGGGTAAAAAATGCACAGGTGCCTGCTTTGTAATTCGTACCTCTCGTTCAAACCCTGTTATCAAATCAGTAGGCTTTTATGAATAGGCAATAAATAGCAATGCGAACCGTGGTTCAAATTGGCTGATTTGCCCTTACTCTATGTTAAAAATACTCGGAATACATAAAGTATTCCTGCGTTTTTGTGCCTTGATTAAGAACAAATCAGCACAATTTGAACTCGCAGACCAAAAATGCTTGCAGTAAAGATGAATTTTGGATTTTGAGATGGAAGCCTTGCTGACGCAAGGCAACAGCGAAAACTTCAAAAGTCGCTTTAATTCTGCATTTTTGGCAGGTTCGGATTACTATTTATTGCCTAAACAAAAAGGATTGGATATTTTATAATATCCAATCCTTTTTTTAGTAGCAAACGGGATGTATTGTGTGCTCCTCAAAGGGATTAAAATGTGATAGCTTTTCATCACACAGTGCCGTAGCCTTTTGCAAACAGTAGTTGCCGTATCTGTCTTTTAATCGGTCAACCGTTGTTTCCAGCCTTTCTAATTTCTCCCGTTTTTGAGCATTTCCCGATAAATCAAATTGCACCACATTGTTGTAATCAAAATCAGTAACACTCAGCCCAATGCTCCTTATAGGTCTGTTCCAATCATAATTAGCAGCAAAAACCTTCATTGCATAATCAATAAGCTCGTTGCTCACATTAGTAGCACTTGGCAGCCTGCATTGTCTGACGAATGATACAAGCTGATTATCTCTAACATAAATCATCAGCGTGGAGCCCTTTAAATTATGCTCTCTCATTCTTCTTGCCACACTCTCTGCCAAAACTGTAAACACAATTTTTACATCGTTGTTGTTTTTTAAATCTCGTGGGGTGGTAGTAGAATTACCAATGCTTTTCAGCTCTCTTGATAAATCCTTGTGTCTAACAGGCGAGCAGTCTTCACCACGGGCAAAGCGCAGTAGCTTGTCACCGTTTTTGCCAAATAGATTATGTATGAATTTGTCATTGCTTGTTGCCAAATCACCAATAGTATAAACTCCGTATGAGTTGAGCTTTTTTGTTGTAGCCCTGCCAACCATCAGCAAATCACTGCACGGCAATGGCCAAACTATATCCCTGTAATTATCCCTGTTAATAACAGTAACAGCATCAGGCTTTTTGTAGTCAGAGCCAAGCTTAGCAAATATCTTGTTAAAGCTTAATCCGACACTAACGGTTATGCCTATCTCACGCTTAACTCGCTTTCTTATCTCCTGTGCAATTTCATATCCGGTTTTATATCTGTCACCGGTAACATCAAGCCAGCATTCATCAAGTCCAAAGGGCTCAATCAAATCTGTGTAGTCCTCAAAAATTCGCCTAACCCTTTGGGAAAATTCCATATATAAAGGGAAGTTAGGAGGAATAATAATTAAATCTCTGCATCTTTGCCGTGCCTCCCATAAGGGTTGACCTGCGTATAATCCGTAGTCAGACGCAATTTCATTTTTAGTCAGTATTATTCCGTGTCTTGATTTTTCGCTGCCACCTACAGCCACAGGCTTATCCCTTATTTCAGGACGCAAAAGGCACTCCACGCTTGCATAAAACTTGTTGCAGTCAATATGCAGTATTTCCTTTTCCATATTATCACCCCTTATCGAACATATGTTCACTTTACACCAAAACAGCAAAAAAGTCAATAACAAATATTACCAATTAAGTCAAAAGTGGGACTATGCCTTGACGAATATTGTCACTTGGGTTATACTTAAAAAAAATAATTATTTGGAGGCAATATGTCAGTTTATGATATTGCAGGCCTAAAGGTTAAAATTGTTAACGAAAAGGGCAGAACAAAAAAACAGGCAATCCCGTATCTTGCACAAAATCAAGACGAAAATCAGCATATAGATATAACTATAAATGTGGATGAAAGACGAGTGCTTGCTGCAATGAAGGAGCATCCGGAGTTAGTTCAGGACGATTGGGAATATATGATTACAGGCTCTGATTTTTATACAGCCCTGCTTAATTTTAACGGTATTCTTCTTCACTCCTCCTGTGTTGTAGTTGATAATAAGGCGTATGCCTTTTCTGCCGATAGTGGCACCGGCAAATCTACCCACACACAGCTTTGGCTTAAGCATTTTGGCGACAGAGCTTATATGCTCAACGACGATAAGCCTGCTATTCGCCTTATTGACGGCAAGGTCTATGCCTGTGGCACACCGTGGAGTGGTAAGTACGATTATTCAACTCCTGCTGTTGTGGAGCTTGCCGGAATCTGCTTTTTGGAACGCAGCAAGGATAATTGGATAAAAAAGGCAGACACAAGCAAGGCTGTGTTCAATATTTTTTCTCAAACCTTAAGGCATCTTAGTGCCGAGGGTATGGACAACCTCTTTAATGTTTTGGAGGAGCTTTTCAGCAAAACATCACTTTATGAGCTTGGCTGTAATATCAGTGACGATGCTGTCCTTACTGCCTATAACGCAATGAATAATAATCAGTAATTTATGGGCAACATTGTTTGCCCATTTATTAAAATTACCCTTTAGGAGAAACTTATGCTTAACAAAATAATTAACATCGTTCGCAGTGCAGGGGAAATATATAAATCTGCCAATAGCGACCTGTCAGTTGAGTGCAAGGATTCATCAGTTAACCTTGTCACAAAATATGACAAAATGATACAGGACTTTCTTTTTAATGAGCTTAAAAAGGTTGTCCCTGACTGCACCTTTCTTGGTGAAGAGGGGGAGGATAACAAAAGCTTAACCGATGGCTATTGCTTTATTATCGACCCAATAGACGGTACAACTAATTTCATAAAAGGCTTTCAGCATAGCGCAATAAGTGTTGCACTTGCCAAGGATAAGGAAATAATTATAGGCGTTGTTTTTGACCCTGATTTGAATAATCTTTTTTATGCCCAAAAGGGTAAGGGTGCATACCTTAACGGTAGTCCTATTCATACATCAAATTGCAGTATGTCCGATAGCCTTGTTCTGTTTGGCACCTGCCCCTATGAGCATCACCTTGCCCACAAAACCTTTGTATTAACGGAAAAGGTGTTTTATAAATCGTTAGAGGTTAGGCGTGGTGGCTCTGCTGCTCTTGATATTTGCTATGTGGCAAGTGGAAAATCGGATTTGTATTATGAATATATTCTTCGTCCGTGGGATTGGGCAGCAGCATATCTTGTTTTGACAGAAGCAGGTGGCTTTGCCTCAACTCTTGAAAAATTACCGTTAAACGCTGATAAAATTGATTCCTTTGTCTGTGGCAATAAATCTAACCTTAAGGAGTTTTATGAAATACTTAACTCTTAATGAATACCTAAAAAATACCTTTGGCTGTAAGGTGTATAAAATCAGTATCAACGCAGGCTTTACCTGTCCTAATCGTGACGGCACAATCTCCACAGGTGGCTGTATCTTTTGCTCAAAGGGTGGCAGTGGCGATTTCACATCAAGCCCGTCTCTTTCAATAACAGACCAAATCAATATCGGCAAAGAGCGTCTGTCTAAAAAAATTAAGGACGGCAAATATATTGCTTACTTTCAAGCCTTTACAAATACATATGCTCCCGTCCCTGTGTTAAGAGAAAGGTTTATGGAGGCAATTAACCATCCCGATATAGTAGCCCTGTCTATTGCCACTCGTCCCGATTGCCTTGGTGACGATGTACTGTCACTTCTTAACGAGCTTAATCAAATCAAGCCCGTTTTTGTTGAATTAGGGCTTCAAACAATTCATCAGTCCACAGCCGATTATATTCGCCGTGGCTATACCCTTGATGTTTATGATCTGTCTCTTATACACATCTCCGAGCCCACGAGACGTAGAGGAA
>CAMFYM010000027.1 GCA_946002045.1 uncultured Clostridia bacterium
TTTTTATATATATGCACAAAATTGACAAAATAACTTATTTTCCAATAATTCGTAATTGACATATGTCAGAAATAATGTATAATAGTAGGTGTAAAGCGAAAGATAATAGACATTATTGTTGAAATGAGGTGCAAAATGGCTCGTCCAAGGAAAAACAGGCGTATTTGTTCTGTACCAAATCAAAAGCAGCTTAATTCCTTTGAAAAGGGTGAAAATACAGTCGATATTACGATAGACGAGTTTGAGACAGTAAGGTTGATTGACTATGTGGGTTTAACCCAGCAGGAGTGCGCAAAGCAGATGCAGGTTGCCCGTTCCACCATAACAGCAATATACGATAGTGCAAGGTATAAAATTTCCGATTCATTGATAAATCACAAATCGTTAAATGTTGAGGGTGGGGATTTTGAGCTTTGCCCTAATTCAAAGCATTGCTGTGGTCAATGTGGCAAAAACAGATGTGGCAGATGCAAGCACGGCACCTGTGACAGATGTATAGGTATTTTTCATGAGCCTGGCAGAGAATGCTTTGTTGTTCAGTATAATTGATAACAATTACTTTTAAATATTTAGGAGGATAATTATGGAAGCATGGAGAAACTTTAATCAAGGCGTATGGTGTGACGAAATAAATGTCAGCAATTTCATTAAGCTTAACTATACTGCCTATGACGGTGACGCATCATTTCTTGAAGGTGCAACAGAAAGAACACAGATTGTACTTGAAAAGGTTAAGGAGCTTTTAATAAAAGAGAACGAGAACGGTGGCGTTCTTGATGTTGATACAGAGAAGGTGCTTTCTATCCTTTCTCATGCTCCGGGATATGTTGATAAGGAAAGAGATATTATTGTCGGCTTGCAGACAGATGAGCCACTTAAAAGAGGCGTATCTCCCTTTGCAGGATACAGAAATGCTGTTCAGGCGTGCCGTGCCTACGGATACGAAATATCAGACAAAATCAAGGACGAGTTCACATACAGAACAACTCATAACACAGGTGTTTTTCGTGCTTATACAGATACAATGAAGAAGGCTCGTCACGCAGGTATCCTTACAGGTCTGCCTGATGCTTATGCCCGTGGCAGAATTATCGGTGATTACAGGCGTGTTGCTCTTTACGGTATGGACTACCTTATTGAGCAAAAGAAGCTTGACAAGCAAAAGGTTGGCGAGGCTGATGTTTTTAATGAGGAAACAATCCATCTTTTAGAGGATATTTCAAAGCAGCTTGACTTTATGAATCAGCTTAAGGGTCTTGCTCTTGACTACGGCTTTGATATTTCAAAGCCTGCAACAAATGCAAAAGAGGCTATTCAGTGGCTGTATTTTGGTTACCTTGGTGCAATTAAGGAGCAAAACGGCGCTGCTAACTCAATCGGTAGAATTGCCGAGTTCATTGATTGCTACATTGAAAGAGATATTGCAGAGGGTACATTAACAGAGGTTGACGCACAGGAGCTTATTGATGACCTTGTTATTAAGCTTAGATTAGTTCGTCACCTTCGTACTCCTGAGTACAATGACCTTTTTGCAGGGGACCCTGTTTGGGTAACTCTTGCACTTGCCGGTGTTACAAGTGAGGGCAAGTCAATGTGCTCAAAGACTTCATTCCGTGTGCTTCAAACACTTTATAATCTTGGACCTTCAGCAGAGCCGAATATAACAGTACTTTGGTCAGAGCATTTGCCACAGGGCTTTAAGGATTTCTGTGCACAGGTTTCTATTGATACAGATTCAATTCAGTACGAAAATGATGATGTAATGAGAAGATTGTATGGCGATGACTATGCTATTGCTTGCTGTGTTTCTGCTATGAAGGAGGGCAAGCAAATGCAGTTCTTCGGTGCAAGATGCAATCTTGCAAAGGTTCTTCTTATGGCACTTAACGGTGGTAAGGACGAAATCGGTGCAGAGCAGATTGCTCCTGAGGGAGAGGTATTTGACGAAGAGGTTCTTGACTACGACAAGGTTCTTGCTGCATATAAAAAGTATCTTTCTTGGATGGCAAAGCTTTATGTTAACACTATGAATGTTATCCACTATATGCACGATAAATATGCGTACGAAAGACTTATGATGTCCCTTCACGATACCTATGTTGAAAGACTTATGGCTTTCGGCGTGTCAGGTATGTCTGTTGCTACCGACTCACTTTCAGCAATTAAATATGCAAAGGTTACTCCTATCAAGGACGAAAGAGGAATTATTACAGACTTTAATGTTGAGGGCGAATTCCCTAAATACGGTAACGATGATGACCGTGTTGACCTTATCGGCAAGGAGCTTATTGAGTATTTCTACAAGGAGCTTTGTAAAACACCTGCATACAGGGGCGCAAAGCATACATTGTCAATTCTTACAATCACATCAAATGTAATGTACGGTAAAAAGACAGGTGCAACACCTGACGGCAGAAGGGCAGGAGAGCCGTTTGCACCGGGAGCTAACCCAATGCACGGCAGAGATTGTGAGGGCGCACTTGCTTCTCTTAATTCTGTTGCAAAGCTTGATTATGCTTGCTGTCAGGACGGTATTTCAAATACCTTCTCAATTACTCCCGATACTCTTGGTAAGGATAAGGAGCAGCAGATTGAGCATCTTACAACAATGCTGGACGGCTATTTCGCACAGGACGCTCATCACCTTAATGTGAATGTCCTTAACCGTGAAAAGCTTATTGCAGCAATGAATGACCCAACTCTTTACCCATCACTTACAATTCGTGTTAGTGGCTACGCAGTAAACTTTAACAAGCTTACTCGTGAAAAGCAGGAGGAGGTTATTTCAAGAACCTTCCACACTGCTATGTAATATACGCAAAAAAGGAGCAATTCATTGAATTGCTCTTTTTTTCTCTAATTGATTTTATGCATTTTCGCTTTCTGCCTTTCAGCGTTATCGTTATTGTATTTATTATGATTTTGTGGTATCCTATGATTATATATTAAGAGATTAAATAATTATCCACCGGAGGTGAAAAATATGGCTTTTATACATTCCTTTGAATCAATGGCAGCTCTGGACGGCGACGGAATACGCTATGCCGTGTTTTTTACAGGCTGTCCCTTGAGATGTGCCTACTGCCATAATCCTGATACCTGGCACCAATCAGGCGAGGATTGGTCTGCCCAAAGGCTTGTTGATAAAATTAAACGATATAAGCCATATTTTAAAAAGGGTGGAGGTGTAACCTTTTCAGGTGGTGAGCCGTTACTTAATGCACCGTTTATTATTGAAACGGCAGAGCTTTTGAAAAAAGAGGGGATAGGCTATGCTGTTGATACCTCCGGCAGTGTTAAGCTTACAGATGATGTAAAAGCAGTCCTTGACGGTGCCGACCTTGTTATCCTTGATATAAAGTTTTATGATAAGGAGAATTACAAAAAATATACAAA
The DNA here is from genome assembly GCA_946002045.1 of uncultured Clostridia bacterium. GTDB lineage: Bacteria > Bacillota > Clostridia > Oscillospirales > Acutalibacteraceae > Eubacterium_R. The sequence continues at coordinate 3,397 of CAMFYM010000027.1, forward strand.
CGGAGATTTTGAAAACTTTGTTGCTGTGGGTAAATACTGCACCGATAATAATATTCGCCTGTGGCTTCGCACAGTTATTGTGCCGAATATAAATGACACTTATCAGGATATTGAAAAATATGCAGATTTTGCAAAGCAGTTTAAGTTTGAAAAATACGAGCTGCTTGCCTTTCACACAATGGGCTTTTTTAAATATGAAAATCTTAAAATTGATAATCCGCTAATAAATACCCCTGCTCTTGACAAAGACAGACTTAAAGAGCTTCAGGAATATTTGAATAAAAAAATAGCAAATGCTTAAGCATTTGCTATTTTTCTTTTTTTGGATTGTCTGTTATTACAATAAATATAATTATGCGTGAAAGTCAGTTTATTATTGACACCACCAATAGTATAGCAGAATGGTTACACCGACTTGTAAAGCACCTATTATCAATCCACTGAATAGTGGTCGTGCTATATCCTTTCCTTCTTGGTCATCTATTTCATCTGGTCCGAAAGTAGCTAAAAATGTACCAATTGCAAAAGCAATCCAAATTGCCAGCAATATTGCACCCATAAATATTGCTACAAAAAGATCAAAAAATGCGTCAAAAAAGCCATCTCCGGAAAATAAGTGCTTAAAATAAGGTATCATAACTGTTATGGGGAATAATGCAGTACACGGAGTAGTTAGTGCTGAACCAATACAGCAAAATGGGTTTCCTTTAATAAATCCTCCAATAAGACCTACAATCAATCCAATTACTGCAAGGATTATAACAACTTGTACCAAGTGTGCCATAAGAAAAGCTGTGGCTGATGCAATACCACCGGCGACACCAAAAATAAAGAATAATAAAAAGAATAGCATCCAGCCAATATCAACGATAACATAAACAGCCATATAAGTATTCTCCTTCTATATCTAATGAAAACATTATATAATGCAAAAGTCTATATGTCAAGACTAAAGAATAAAGTATTATCTAATTAAAACATTAGATAGTGGGTGTAAAAATGTTAAAGTTAAGAGTATTAGATCTATTGAAGAAAAATGGAAAAACAAAGTATTGGCTTTATATGCAATTAGGAATGAGCTATCAAAATTTTAATAAAATGATAAATAATGAAACAAAATCAATAAAATACGAAAATATCGAAATTATGTGCAGATTATTTAATTGTACACCAAACGAACTGTTTGATATAACGGACGATTAACCCCTGAATAATTATTTCCTTAATAAAAAAATATCTACCCGCGTAAATATCTATTCTTTGTTAATGTAGGATTTGCAAACTGTCTGTTATAAAGTTTAATGAGATTGTTAAGAATTTAACAATCTCTTATTTTTATATCAAAATTTCGCACAAAATTATTGTTAAATTTTTATCATTTTTATGATAATTGGAGAAAACGCCTTTGATGTATTGCATTTTGTTATGTATGATATTATTATATGAGCAACTAATTGTTAAATAATTAACAATTACATAGTTATGGAGGTATACAAAATGGCTAAAGAGATTATTGATAGTGTTGAAAAGCTTGAGGCAGAGCTTGACAGAGTTCGTGAAGCCCAAATAAAATTTTCAACCTACACACAGGAGCAGGTAGATAAAATTTTCTTTGCTGCTGCAAAGGCTGCCAATATGGCAAGAATACCACTTGCAAAGATGGCAGTAGAAGAAACCGGTATGGGTATAGTTGAGGATAAGATTATTAAAAATCACTATGCTGCCGAGTATATCTATAATAAGTATAAAAACACAAAAACCTGTGGTGTTGTTGAAGAAAATAAAGCATTTGGTACAATGAGAATTGCAGACCCAATCGGTGTTATTGCTGCTGTAATTCCAACAACCAACCCAACATCAACTGCAATATTCAAAACACTTCTTGCCCTTAAAACAAGGAACGGAATTATCATTTCTCCTCACCCAAGAGCAAAGCAGTCAACAGCTGCTGCTGCAAAGATTGTTCTTGACGCTGCTGTTGAGGCAGGTGCACCTGAGGGTATTATTTCTTGGATTGACGCTCCGTCACTTGAGATGACAAACCTTGTTATGAAGGAGGCAGATATAATCCTTGCAACAGGTGGCCCGGGTATGGTACAGGCTGCTTATTCAAGTGGTAAGCCGGCACTTGGCGTTGGCGCAGGTAACACTCCTGCAATCATCGACGAAAGTGCAGATATTCTCAAGGCAGTTAACTCAATCATTCACTCAAAGACATTTGATAACGGTATGATTTGTGCATCAGAGCAGTCCTGCATTGTTGATAAAAAGATTTACAAAGCTGTTCGCAAGGAGTTTGAGGACAGAGGCTGCTATTTCCTTAAGGATGATGAAATTGAAAAGGTGCGCAAAACAATTATCATCAACGGCTCACTTAATGCAAAAATTGTTGGCCAAAAGCCTGTAACTATTGCTGCTCTTGCAGGAGTAACAGTTCCGGAGGAAACTAAAATCCTTATTGGTGAGGTTGAATCTGTGGACATCAGCGAGGAGTTTGCACACGAAAAGCTTTCTCCTGTTCTTGCAATGTATAAGAGCGACAGCTTTGAGGATGCTTTAGCAAAGGCAGAGCAGCTTATTGCAGACGGTGGCTACGGACATACATCTTCAATTTATCTTAACGAAACAACCGAAAGAGCAAAGATAGACGAGTTTGCAGCTCGTATGAAGACATGCCGTATTCTTGTTAACACACCGTCATCATTTGGTGGTATCGGCGACCTTTACAACTTCGACCTTGCACCATCACTTACACTTGGTTGTGGCTCTTGGGGTGGCAACTCAGTGTCAGAAAATGTTGGTGTTAAGCACTTGCTTAATATTAAAACCGTTGCAGAAAGAAGGGAAAATATGCTTTGGTTCAGAGCACCTGAAAAGGTATATATCAAGAAAGGATGCCTGCCTGTGGCACTTGATGAGGTTGGCACAGTAATGGGCAAGAAAAAGGTATTTATTGTTACAGACTCATTCCTTTTCAACAACGGCTATACAAAGCCAATTACAGATAAGCTTGACTCAATGGGTATTGTTCACTCAACCTTCTTTAATGTTGCTCCTGACCCAACACTTGCCTGCGCAAAGGAAGGCGTTGCTCAAATCAATGCATTCCAGCCTGACTGTATTATAGCAGTGGGTGGTGGCTCTGCAATGGACGCAGCAAAGATTATGTGGGTGCTTTATGAGCATCCGGAGGTAGATTTCTTTGACCTTGCAATGAGATTTATGGATATTCGTAAAAGAGTTTATACCTTCCCTAAAATGGGCGAAAAGGCATATTTCATCGCAGTTCCTACTTCAGCAGGTACAGGCTCAGAGGTTACTCCTTTTGCTGTTATTACAGACGAAAAAACAGGTACAAAATACCCACTTGCCGACTACGAGCTTATGCCGAATATGGCTATCGTTGACGCTGATTTCCATATGAATGCGCCAAAGGGTCTTACATCAGCATCAGGTATTGATGCAGTTACTCATGCACTTGAGGCGTATGCATCAATGCTTGCTACCGAATATACAGACGGCCTTGCTATTGAAGCACTTAAGAATATTTTTGAGTATCTTCCAAGAGCATACGACAACGGTCAAAACGACCCTGTTGCAAGAGAAAAAATGGCTAATGCAGCAACAATGGCAGGTATGGCATTTGCTAATGCGTTCCTTGGTGTTTGTCACTCAATGGCTCATAAGCTTGGTGCCTTCCACCACTTGCCACACGGCGTTGCCAACGCACTTATGATTGACTATGTACTTGAATTTAACGCAGCAGAGGTTCCTGCAAAGATGGGTACCTTCAGCCAGTATGATTATCCAAAGACACTTGCTCGTTATGCACAGGTTGCTGACGCCCTTGGGGTTAAGGGTAAGGATGACGAAGCAAAGCTTAAGGGTCTTATCAAAAAGATTGATGAGCTTAAGGAGCATTGTGGAATTAAGAAGTGCATCAAGGATTATGGCGTTGATGAGCAGTATTTCCTTGACACTCTTGACGATATGGTTGAGCAGGCATTCGATGACCAGTGCACAGGTGCTAACCCAAGACTTCCTCTTATGAGCGAGATTAAGGATATGTACCTCAGAGCATATTACGGAAAGTAATTGTTGATTGAAAACAAGTAATCAGTTATAATAAACAGGGGGTGTCTTTATGGCAACTATTAAAGAAAGAGAGCATAAAAGAATTTATCGTGACGGCGACAAGCTTGTTAAAGAATTTGACGAAACCTTCACAAAGGCAGAGGTTCTTAATGAGGCGCTTAATAACGCAAGGATTGAGGAAACAGGCCTTAAAATTCCAAAGCTTCTTAATGTTTCAAAAACAGATAACGGCTGGGCTATCACAAGAGAATATATCGAGGGTGAATCACTTTCGGATATTATGAAGAAAAATCCTGAAAAAGAGGATGAATATCTTGAAAAATTCGTTGACCTTCAGCTTGAAATTCACTCAAAAAGAGCTGTGCATCTTAACAAAATTAAGGATAAAATGCACACTAAAATCAGCGCTTCATCATATGAGGCAACACTTCGCTATGACCTTCACAACAGGCTTGAGGGTATGAAAAAGCACACAAAGGTTCTTCACGGTGACTTTTGCCCATCAAATATTATTGTTACTCCTAACGATGAGTATTATGTTATCGACTGGGCACACGCAACACAGGGTAATGCATCTGCCGATGCAGCAAGAACATATCTTATCTTCAACCTTCAAAACAAGAAGGAGTTAGCAGAAAAGTACCTTAATCTTTTCTGCAAAAAGGCTGATATTGCAAAGCAGCTTGTTCAGCAGTGGATGCCGATTGTTGCTTGCAGCGAAAGTGTTAAGAATATCCCTGAGGAAAAGGAGCTTCTTGATTCTTGGGTAAATGTTTTTGATTTCCAGTAAAATCTATATTATAAGTTTTAGGTCCTCTGCTCATAATAGAGTAGAGGGCTTTTCTTTATACCTCTACCGTACATAAAACAGTAAAGGAAGATTCCGTGCAGTATTATAACAAGGTAGAAATTTGTGGTATAAATACAAGTCAGTTAAAGGTCCTAAAGGAAAAGGAAAAAATTGAACTGTTAAAAAAAGCACATAACGGCGACATTAAGGCAAGAGAGGATTTGATCAAGGGCAATTTGCGATTAGTGCTTTCTGTTATTCAACGATTTTCAAACAGGGGAGAGAATATGGACGACCTGTTTCAAGTGGGAGTAATAGGCTTAATAAAGGCAATAGATAATTTCAATCTTGATTTAGATGTTCGCTTTTCAACCTACGCTGTTCCCATGTGTATCGGCGAGATACGCCGTTATCTTCGTGACGATAACGCAGTTAGAGTTTCTCGCTCAATGCGTGATACTGCATATAAGGCAATGCAGGTTAAGGAAAGGCTCACAAATGAGTACGGCAAGGAGCCAACAGTTGAGCAGATTGCCAAGGAGCTTGATATGAAAAAGAGCGATGTTGTCCTTGCCCTTGAGGCAATTGTTGACCCTGTCAGCCTTTACGAGCCTGTTTACAGTGACGGTGGCGATACAATCTATGTTATGGATCAGGTAGGCGACAACAATACCGACTCCGATTGGATAGACGAAATTATGATAAAGGACGAGCTGAAACGACTTGACGACCGTGAAAGAAATATTATGTACCTGCGCTTTATGCAGGGCAAAACACAAATGGAGGTGGCAAAGGAGGTAGGCATCTCCCAAGCCCAAGTATCTCGCCTTGAAAAAAACGCCCTAAAACGAATAAAGGGTGAATAGCCACAAACTGACTGGTTTTTATTCAGTCCGTTTTATATATTGAAATATTATCCTGCATATGCTACAATGTATATGCCAAACAAATTTGAATATTGAATTGATAGGTGAGGTATGTCTATTTTTATCTTTTGATAAAAATGCATGCTCTTATTTGGCATACTTCTCTATGATAGTATTCAAATTTGTTTGGCGACAGTTGAGCTATGCGTTTTTTGCGTACAGTCTCGGCTGTACGCTTTTTTATTTTAGGAGGAAATATTTATTATGAAAAAAGTTTTAAGTTTGTTATTGTCATTGCTAATGCTGTTCAGCATTACTGCAGGCATTGACTTTTCTGCTTATGCATTAGCAAGCTCCGGCAAATGTGGTGATAATGCAACATGGAGCTTTGATTCATCAACAGGTACATTAACCATTTCCGGAACAGGAGATGTGTATGATTATAATTCTCCTTTTAAAAATAATAAAAATATCAATTCTGTTATAATTAAAGACGGAATAACAAGCATTGGAAATGAAACATTTTCACAGTGTTCAAAGTTAAAAAGTGCAATAATTCCGAATAGCTTAAAAAGTATTGGAGATTGTGTATTTGAATTTTGCTCAAGTTTAAAAAATGTTAAAATGGGAAGTTATGTGGAAAGTATTGGACATCATGCGTTTTCTCATTGTTTAAGCTTAATAAACTTAAAAATACCTTATACTGTAATGACAATTGGGGAAGACGCATTTTCTCATGTGAACAATATTTTTTATAACGGAACAGCAAGTGGTTCGCCGTGGGGTGCAAAAGTAATAAACGGTTATGTTGATGGATATTTAGTATATGCAGATGAAAGAAGAGAAGAATTGTTAGGTTGTTCAGCACAAGCCACATATGTAACGATTCCAAATAGTGTTAAAATGATTGGTAAAGGTGCATTTTCACAATGTTCAAGTTTATCAAGTATTGTTATTCCAAATAGTGTTAAAATGATTGGTATAGGTGCATTTTCGCATTGTTCAAGTTTATCGAGTATTGTTATTCCAGATAGTGTTACAAGTATTGGGTATCACGCATTTGAATATTGTACAAGTTTAACAAACATAATTATTCCTAATAGCATTTCAATTATTGAAAGTGCTGTGTTTACTAACTGTACAAATTTGACAAGCATTACAATTCCAAATAATGTTTCAAGTATTGGAGATTTTGCTTTTGGAAATTGTAATAGTTTAAAAAGCGTCATAATTTCAAATTGTCTTAGAAATATTGGCGAATATGCTTTTTTTGATTGTTCAAGTTTAACAGATGTTTATTACACAGGCAGTGAAACACAATGGAACAATATTTCAATAGGCTCTTATAATGATCGTTTAATCTATGCAACAATTCATTATAATTATCTTCCAACTTGTGATGTGCATACAGTTGTAACAGATAAAGCAGTTGCACCAACATGTACTGAACCAGGCTTAACCCAAGGCAGCCACTGCTCTGTGTGTGAAAAGATTATTGTCCCACAGGAGATTGTCAAGCCGACAGGACATAAGTACGATTCAGGCAAGATAACAAAAGCAGCCACCTGCAAAGCGACAGGCGTTAAAACATATACCTGTACTGTTTGCAAGGCAACAAAAACAGCCACTATTGCAAAAACAGCACATACATACAAAAACTATGTAACAAAAGCAACATCAAGAGCTAATGGCAGCATTGTAAATAAATGCTCTGTTTGTGGCACCAAGAAATCAACAACTGTTCCGAAGGTATCAAGTTTTAAATTATCTGCAACAAATTATACCTATGACGGCAAGGTAAAAACACCTGCTGTAACCGTAAAAGACTCAAAGGGTAAGACACTTCGCAAGGGTACAGATTACGATGTGACCTATTCAAGTGGCAGAAAGAATGTAGGTAAGTACGCAGTAAAGATTACTCTAAAGGGTAACTATTATGGTACAAAAACTCTGTACTTTAATATTAACCCAAGGGGTACAACAATAGCAAAGCTTACTCCAAAGTCAAGAGCAATAGCAGTACAGTGGAAAAAGCAGACAAACCAGACCACAGGCTATCAAATTCAGTACAGTGTATATAGTAATTTCAAAAGTGCAAAGACAATCACAATGCCAAAGAACACTTATTATGCAAAGAGCATAACAGGCTTGTCAGGCAACAAGAGATACTATGTGCGCATCCGTACCTATAAAACAGTAAAGTTTAACGGCAAGAATTACAACCTCTACTCACCGTGGTCAAGCACAAAATACACAACTACAAAGAAATAAACAAAAACGGCTCCCTTGTGTAAAGGGTGACTCCCCACAGTGTGGGGAGATGTCACGTAGTGACAGAGGGGACGGGCTCCGGTTAGGAGCTGTCGCATTTTTATGCGACTGAGGGATTGTCAACATAGGAGTTGTAACTTACTTTTATCCCCTCAGTCTGTTCGCAATGCTCACATCCAGCTCCCCTTTATTGCATTAAAAGGGGAGCCGAATATGTTTTTAACCTCATAAGCCCTCCTTGTGTAAAGGGTGACTCCCCACAGTGTGGGGAGATGTCACGCAGTGACAGAGGGGACGGGCTCCGGTTAGGAGCTGTCGCATATTAAGTCAAGACCACGTTGTAATGTATACAAAAATTTTGCATATAATATTTCAAAAACACGGATATTTTGCAAGTATATTCATAAAATGTATAAATATGCATAAAATGTTGACAAACAAGTATAATAATGCTATAATTCCAACATAGCTTCAGGAAATAACTGTATGTGTGTTATTATTATACATTATTCCTTGCTTTTCTGTTATTATTTAATCTATTTTATTCTATGGGAGGGATTCGTTATGACTTATTCACAAAGAGTATTAAACGAATTAAAGGAAAAAAATTTCGACCAGCCGGAGTTTATCCAGGCAGCAACAGAGGTGCTTGAGGCGTTAGCACCTGTTGTTGATAACGACCCTAAGTACGAAAAGGCAGGCTTGCTTGAAAGACTTGTTGAGCCTGAAAGACAAATTATGTTCCGTATTCCTTGGGTTGATGACGAGGGCAAGGTGCATGTTAACCGTGGATACCGTGTGCAGTTTAACTCTGCTATCGGTCCATACAAGGGTGGCTTAAGACTTCACCCAAGTGTTAATCTCAGTATTATCAAATTCCTTGGCTTTGAGCAGATTTTCAAAAACAGTCTTACAGGTCTTCCCATCGGTGGTGCAAAGGGTGGCTCTGACTTTGACCCTAAGGGCAAGAGCGATATGGAGGTTATGCGTTTTTGTCAGGCATTTATGAACGAGCTTTACAAATATGTCGGCGCTGACGAAGACGTACCTGCAGGTGATATAGGTACCGGTGCTCGTGAGGTTGGTTACCTTTACGGTCAGTACAAAAAGCTTACTAATCGTTCAGAGGGTGTACTTACAGGTAAGGGTCTCAGCTTTGGTGGCTCACTTGCCAGAACAGAGGCAACAGGCTACGGCCTTGTTTATATCACCGAGGAGCTTTTAAAGGACCACGGCAAAAATATTTCCGGTGCAAGGATTGCAGTGTCAGGCTCAGGTAATGTTGCTATTTACGCTATGGAAAAGGCAATTCAGCTTGGTGCAAAGGTTATTTCCTGCTCCGACTCAACAGGCTATATTATTGATGAAAACGGTATTGATGTTGAGGCAGTTAAGCAGATTAAAGAGGTTGAGCGCAAAAGAATTAAGGAATATGTTACTACTCATCCAAGTGCAACATATGGCGAAGGCTCTATTTGGGATGTTGTTGATTGCGAGGTAGCTCTCCCTTGTGCTACTCAAAACGAAATTAACAAGGAGCGTGCTCAAAGACTTGCAGACACAGGCTGCTATGCAGTTTGCGAGGGTGCAAATATGCCAACAGATAACGAGGGTATTCAGGTATTCCTTGATGAGAATATTCTCTTTATTCCCGGCAAGGCATCAAACGCAGGTGGTGTTGCTACCTCTGCTCTTGAAATGGGTCAAAACTCAATTCGTTCAAGCTGGACCTTTGACGAGGTAGATAACAAGCTTAAGGGAATTATGATTAACATTTATTATCATATGAAGAATGCTTGTGATGAATATGATGCAAAGGATAACTTCGTAATTGGTGCAAATATTGCAGGATTTATGAAGGTTGCCGATGCTATGATGGCACAGGGTATCGTATAATAAAAGCGATTTAATAGTAAAGGATTGGACTATCTCAGCCCAATCCTTTTGTGTGTTTATAGTTAATTCTTTTCATATGGCTATATTATCAAATAACAATTAAAAATTCAATGTTTTTTGCATAAAGTAAACGCTTGCAGGCAATAATGCTTGTGAGGTGTTATTTTATGACAGCAAAAGATAGACCAAATAATAAAAATGTAAAAGCATTATTTTCAGTAATTTGCCTTTGTATCATCGCTCTTGGGCTTGTAGTTTATTTTTCAACCCAAAGCTCAAAAAATACACAGGTCAATGAAGCCACAACAGTAAAGCAGACACAAACAACAGAGGTACAAAACAGGGTAACGGTTAAGGAAACAGAAGCAAAAACCAACGAGCCGTCAGACTCTGTAACCACTAAAGCAGAAAAAACCACTAAAAAAGAAAATGTAACAATGCAACAAAATGATACGAATACTCCCTACAAATCATTTTATAAGTATCCTTGCAGTGAAAAGGTCATTAACGGCTACACACAGGAGCTTGTTAAGAATGATACAATGGGGGATTACCGTTCACACACAGCAGTTGATTTTGCCTGCGAAAAGGGTGGAAAAGTTTCTGCAATTAACGACGGACTTGTGCTCGAAGTAAAAAAGGATAATCTTTTAGGCAGGATTGTTGTTATCGACCACGGAGGAAAGCTGGTTGCAAGCTATTGTGGACTTGATACGGTAAATGTTTCAAAGGGTGATTATGTGACAATAGGACAAATGATTGGTACTCTGGGAGCAGTACCCTTTGAAGCAAACGGCGACAGCCACCTGCATTTTGAGACTACGATAAACGGAAAAAGTGTTAATCCGTTAGACGCAATGGGAAAAACAGAATAAAACAAAAAGGCAGTTCAATGAACTGCCTTAAATTATATATTTGTGTTATCGTAGTATTGCAAAGCCTAAATCAATGGCTCCACCTAAAATTTTACTTGTTTTTGTTAGGTTCAGGGTTTCTGCAAACCAAAGAAGTATGAGTGCAACAAGAATTGCGATAATCAATGTTTTTTCTGTCATAGTACTTCCTCCCTTGCGTTTAATAATATTATATACTAT
>CAMFYM010000028.1 GCA_946002045.1 uncultured Clostridia bacterium
TTCGTCGGCAGCGTCAGATGTGTATAAGAGACAGCCTTAATATTATTGCCATCCTCTGCATAAGAGATTGAATTTTCAAGCTTATCAAGTGAATTATCGGTTACGGCTTCAACCTCTTTCTCGTCGGTATAGGTAAAGGTAATATCCCCCACTCTTTTGCTATTCATTGCAAATCCCGTAAGCGCCTTGCCTTGATTATTCTCTATATCAAGCGCCGGATTAAAAAAGTAAATCTTGCCCTTAAATTCTGCAAAGGACATAATGTTTGAAGTGCCTGTGTAGTTAAGTATATGTCCTGCCTTACCGTCACCCTGTAAAACAAGAAACTCAAATACAGAGCAAATTGATGCAGGATAGCCCTTTGAATTTATAAGAGTATCAAAGGTGGTTAAAACAGAATTATCAACAGTAAAATTTTTAGTTATATATGTGTAAACATTAAAAATATATCTGTTTGTATTAACATTACCATAGCCACACTGAGCCTTAATTTCCTCAACTCTTTGATAAAAACTTGAAACAAGAGCCTTATGCTCCTCTAATTCATTTTTATATTTGATTGAAATACCGGACATATCCTCCAACGGATTAAGAGTGTCAACAAGGCTATATAGAGGAAAGCAGGTATAAAAAAGCTGATTAACGCTATCTGACAGAGAAGTGTTATACTTTACCTCTTCTTCGCCGTTAATTACTGCCCTGCAAAGCTTTTCGTAGGCACGAATAACGCTGGGGTCATAATCGTCATAGTGAGAATCTATTGTTATTTTGATATTCTCGGCATCAAGCGTGTTATCACTTTCCTTTGAACAAGCAGAAAATACCGAGAAAACAAATAACACTGAAATTGACAGACATAAAAATCTTTTCATTTAAAACTACCTTTTCATTTGCTTCATTTTATGTTCATTGTTAAAGAAGAACCTTTTGTAAGCGTCACAATAATTTTTATCCTGCCTGTTACGCTTACAGCCACCTGCACGGCAGACATAAAAATACTGACACTCCTTACAGGAATCACTGATAACAAATGACTCCTTCATAAATTCAACTGACCTTTCACTCTTATATAATTCGTCAAAAGAGGAATTGTTAATATTGCCCAAATACCATTCGTCAGTGCAATAAAAGTCACAGGGATAAACGCTGCCGTCACCCTCCACAACAAACTGTGTTGAGCAGCAACCGTTCATACCGCACTGCTCTGCATTACTGCCATTAGCCAAGGCAACATAATTATCAAAGGAGCGAATTGAAACAAAATCGCCACGCATAAAATCATTATAATAAATATTAAATCCTCTTGTTAAAAACTCGCCGTAATCATCATTGTCCATATACATAGAATCGTCGTAATCCTGATTCATAGGTCTTAAGCAAGGGATAAATTGGAGATACTTAAGGTCATTTTCCTTAAAAAACCTGTACGCTCTGCGAAAGCTTTGAGCAGTTCTTTTTGTTAAAACAGAAAGTATATTAAAAGCAACACCGTGCTTTTTTAACAGCTCAATGCCCTTCATAACATCGTCAAAGGAATTACTGCCATCGGGATAAATTCTGTATGAATTAAGCTCCTGGTTACCGTCAAGAGAAACACCGATTAGAAAATTATTTTGCTTAAAAAAGCTTGCAAAATCCTCGTTAATCAATGTTCCGTTTGTTTGAAGGCAAAGATGAACAGGCGAATTATTCCTATTATTTTCTTTTATGTAGGACACAAATTCCTTGTAAAAATCAATACTGCAAAGTAACGGCTCGCCACCCTGAAAGGTGAAATAAACATCGGTGCCGTTTGCAAATTCAAGAGCACTGTCTATCACTCTTTTTGCTGTATCAATACTCATCATTCCCTTTGAAAAATCCTGTCGTTGAGAGGAAAGAGAATGATAAAAGCAATACTCGCACCTTAGGTTACAGTTACTTGATGCAGGCTTGAGCATAACGGAAATGGGCATACTATTGCTCCTTTATTAAATATGTTCAACAAGGCAGACTGCGTGGGCAGCAATACCCTGCTTTGCTCCGGTAAAGCCAAGTCCCTCCTCGGTTGTAGCCTTTACGGAAACGCAATCAACATCTATTTGACAGGCTGCTGCAATATTATTTCTCATATCAAGAATATGTGGTGCCATTTTTGGCATTTGGGCAAGAATTGTTGAATCAATATTAACAATTTTGTAGCCCTCTTCCTTAATCTTAACCACAACCTGCTCAAGCAGCTTTAGGCTGTCTGCTCCCTGCCATTTATCGTCTGTATCAGGAAAAAGATGACCTATATCGCCCATTGCACAGGCTCCGAGAATTGCATCGGAAATTGCGTGGAGCAGCACATCGGCATCGCTATGACCAAGCAGTCCTAACTGACAGGGAATATCAACACCACCGATAATACACTTTCTGCCCTCTACAAGCCTATGAACATCATAGCCGTGACCTATTCTCATTTGCAGTCACCTCTCATTTTCAAAATACTTTCTGCCAAAGGTAAATCCTCCGGAGTTGTAATTTTAATATTACCGTAATCACCGATAACGGTGTAAACATTTTCACCGTAATTCTCTATTAACTGGCAATCATCAGTAAAATCCTTACCCTGCTCCTTTGCATAAGAAAGAGCTTTTTTGTATAATTCAAAATCAAACACCTGTGGTGTTCTGATTGAAATCAGTGTGGAACGATCAGGCGTTGAAACTATAGCGTTATTACTGTCAATTACCTTAATTGTATCCTTAACGGGAACGCCTACTGCTGCTGCCTTTTTATCTGCTGCTGATTTAATGGTATCAACAACCTCCTTCTCTGTAATAAGAGGTCTTGCACCATCGTGAATAATAACAAGGTCACACTCATCAATAGTTTCAACAGCATTCGTAACACTTTCCTGTCTTGTTGCACCACCAAAGCAATAGGAAATATCATATTTGCCCAGAACCTGCTCAAAGGCATCAAGGTCACCCTCACGGCAAACTACAATTATCTCGCTGATTAAATCAATTTTTGAAAAAGCCTCAACAGTTCTTTCAATAACCGACTTACCGTTAAGCTCTAATAAAAGCTTGCTTTTTTCGCAATTCATTCTTGTGCCTGAGCCTGCACCTAAAATAATAGCAATATTATTCATTTTTAAGCCTCTCCATTTCTTCAAGAGTAGGAGTTACATACTCTGTTTTGTAGGGGTCATAAATAACAAATCCCGGCTTTGCGCCCTTTGGCTTTTTAATGTTTTTAACAAGAGTATAATCAACGGCAACATTAGATGACTCACGAGCCTTGCTATAATAAGCAGCAATAACCGAGCAATCGTGAATTGCAGTATCTGTAATCTCCTTACCTGATGTTTCGCAAATAACATGGCTGCCTGCCGTGTCCTGAACATGAAACCATGTATCGTAATTTTTGGCTGTCTTTAAGGTAAGCTTATCGTTCATTATATTGTTTCTTCCTACAAAAACCGTAAAGCCGTCGGTTGTTTTAAATTCAAGAGGCTTTAATGATTTGCTGATTTTCTTTTTAGCCACATTACTTTTAATGTAGCCCTGCAGGCTTAATTCCTCTTTGATCTCAGTAATTTCGCTGTCCGTTTCTGCTCGGGAAAGAGCGTCTAAAACAGTTTCAAAATACTGTGCCTCGTTGTTTGCTTCAATAATGAATTCCTCAAGCTTGTTTTCTGCAACCTGCTTTTTTCTGTATTCCTTGTAATACTTTTGAGCATTTTGTGACGGTGTTAATGTTACATCGGCAGGAATACGAACAACATTGCCGTTATCATAATAATTCTCTAAATCATAGTAGGGCGAGCCCTTTTCAAGTCTGTATTGATTGGTGCTGATAAGGTCACCGAATATTTTGTATATTTCCTTGTCCTTACAATCCTCAAGCTCCTTGGCTCTGTTAAGTGCCTTCCTAACTGCTCTTTCCTGCAAGGTAGTAATTCTTTTGAACAACTCGGCACTGCGTGCTCTAATACGCATCAGCCTGACCTTTTCGTAATAAAAATAGTCAAGAAGCTGTGAAAATGAGTCGTAATGCTTTATTTCTGCCAAGGAATCGTACTGCTTAATGTTAATAAAAGAAAAATCCTTTGGTGTGTCTAACACAACAACTGTCGGCGTTGGTGACAACGCCTGTTCTTTAAAATCATTAAGAGAAAGCCCAAATTCTATTTCACGGCAGACAATGGGCGAAACGCCCTTAACATTATCCATAACAGCCTTATAAAGACCTTTATTACTGTTTAAAACACGAGATTTAATCTCGCTAAAATCACAGGTAAAAATGTTAAGCTTATCCTGCCTTGGAGGTGCAGTATAAAGCACACCGGGCAATATTTCTCTAACCTGTGACTTGCTATCGTCAACTCTTTTTAAGGAGTCTATAACCTTTTCGTTTTCGTCAAGGAAAATAATGTTGGAATATCTCCCCATAATCTCAATAATCAAGGAATATGAGGTTTTATCACCTAAATCATTTGTGCCGGAAAAGTTTATTCTAACTGCTCTTTCCAAATCCTCCTGCTCAATAGAGGTTACCCAAGCGCCTGTAAGTCGCTTTCTTAACATAAGGCAAAACATCGGTGGCTTAGCAGGATTTTCAGGTGGGAAATCCGTAAAGTGAATACGGGCAGAGTCTGCATTGCATGACAATAAAAGCCGTCTGCTGCCCTGACGAGAACGAAGTCCTATTACTATCTCATCTCGTGAAGGCTGATAAATCTTATCAACACGGCTGTCTAATGCCCAAGAGGCTATTTCATTTTTAAGGTGATATAAAAATATTCCGTCAAGTGCCATAATTAGAGTCCTAATACCGAATTAGTTACAGGAGCAGTTAAAAACTCCACATCTGTAAATATCCTCTCAAGTCTTTCCTTAATCTTAAGGAAAGGTACATTTTCTGTTTCAAAATGACCTGCCGATATTACTGCAAATCCCTTTTCGCTTGCATCAAGCATTTCGTGATACTTTAAGTCGCCGGTTACAAAGCAGTCTGCATTATCCATAGCATCCTGCATAAATTCACTACACGCACCACCGGCAACACAAACCCTTTTAATAAGCTTGTCTGTATCTGTATAACGAAGTCCGTGACAGTCAAGAGTGTCCGATACAAGTTGAGCAAAATCATCAATACTCATTTCACTTTTAAGGTCACCTGCAACTAAATAGCCATTAGGCAAAGTTATGGTATTATCAAGCTCTAAAAGCTCTGCAAGAGTATCGTTAATACCACCTACTGCTTTATCATAGGAGGTGTGGGCACTGATTACTGCAATATCATTTGAAATTAGCTCATACAAGGCTGTGCCCTTTTCAATGCTTTTCACCGAATTAAAAATTACAGGATGATGAGTAATCAGCAAATCTGCATTTATGCTTTTTGCAAATTCTACTACTTCCCTTGTGCAATCAAGAGCAAGCACGACAGTATTAACCTGTTTCCTGTACTCCCCTACAAGAAATCCGGAATTATCCCATTCCTCCTGCTGACTGAATGGTGCAATAGAGTTTATATAATCATAAATGTTTTTAACAGTTGTCATAAATCTTCTTCTCCACAGCAGTAATCACATCTGAATAATCTGCTCCTGATTTTGCTTTTTGATTTAGATAGTTTAGTAAATGTGTGAAATACTCCGTTTGAGTAAAATCCTTTATATTTCCGAGAAAATAATCTGTTAAGGATTTTTTACTAAAATTGCCTGTATAGTGAGCATCAAAAACTGAATAATAGTGCTTACCGTCCTTAACGATAAAATCATTATCTATTTCAAAGCCGTTGTCATACAGAAACCTCCTTGCAGCTTCAGGATGAGTCATTGGATTTAAAATAATATGCTTATCGCTTATATAGCTGCAATTTGACAATATTTCGGCAATAAGCTCTCCACCCATACCGGCAATGATAATGGTATCTATTTCGTTGTCATAAACATTTTCAAGACCGTTAGAAAGACGAGGACTGATTTTATCCTCAACCCCCTCACTCTCTATAAGTCTTATGCAGGACGACAAAGGATCACTGTTAATATCACAGGCAATAGCTGATTTTATCACTCCCGATTTCACAAGAAACACAGGGATATAGCCGTGGTCTGTGCCAACATCGACTATTCTGCTGCCCTTCTTAACTAAAGATGCAACTGCTGATAATCTTTCAGATAATTTATGCATCATTATTTAATTATTGCATTTAATTTCTCGATAAGCTGGTCTGCATCTGTGCCGTGAACCATACAAGCCTGCTCAACAGTTTCTCCACGAGAAGCAGGACAGCCAAGGCAGTGCATACCGATTTCAAGGAAAAGCGGTGCTGCATCCGGGCAAATATCAAGAATGTCACCAATGATAGTATCTTTTGTAATCTGTGTCATAATATTGTTACTCCTTTTAATATAATTTATTTTATAATATATTTATAGCACAAATAATATTTGATTGCAAGACGAACAAAGATATGTTATACTCTATTGCAGAGTAATTATATTACCCTAATGAAAAATACAAGGTTGTGATAACTATGGATAAGGAATTTAATCCTGCGCTGCAATTTGATGCTTTTACAGCAGGAGTTGATGAGGGTGGCTTACGCTCCAGCTCATCTATAACTATTATTGTTTGCTATATTCTTGCCAACTGCAACGAAAAAATTACTGCTCAAAATATTATTGATGCACTTGTTGAGGGCAAAATTGCTAATTATTTTGAGGTATCTAATTCAATATCAAAGATGATAAGCAAGGGTCACATTGTAGAAAATGAGGACAATACACTGTCGATTACTGATAACGGAAAATTTTTAGTTGATATTGTTGAAAACGATTTGCCCTACACTATTAGGGAAAAAAGCATTGAGCTTGTAAGAAAGCTTGCCCACCTTGAAATCAATAAAAAGGAAAACAGGGTTACTATTGAAAAAAAAGAAAACGGATATGCCGTTACAATGCATGTCAGCGACGATGACAGCGACTTTATGGTATTAACGCTGAATGTTCCCACAGAGGCTCAGGCAGTGCTGATTAAGGATAAGTTCCAGCAGGAGCCCACTAAAATATACGAAAATCTTATCAATTCAATATTTGAATAAAAGATAGCTCCCAAACAAAATCGTTTGGGAGCTTAGACTGTCGATAAAGTGGTCTGAACCGTGCCAAAGTATAATACGGTTTAAACTATTTGTAGGGTAGAATAACACTTCTAATTATGTTAAAAAATATAACAATCAGCATTATGAAAGGCGACTTGGACATCGAATCCAAGTCGCCTTTAGGCACTTTCCGTTTTTTGCTCGGGGGCAGTACCACCGTACGGCACCCACTCGCAAGAAAACGAAATTCAGCTCCATTTCTCGAAGTCTGTCAGCGTGTAGAAATCTGTAATTAGAGTTTTTCTACACGCTGATAGCTCCCAAACAAAATCGTTTGGGAGCTATTTATGTAGTTATTTATTATTCGGCGTCAGTATCAGCCTCTGCCTCTGCCTCTGCCTCTGCCTCCGGCTCAACCTCAGCATTGTCTTCAGCTAAAGCCTCGATAACCTCTTCAGGCTTTTCAATACGCTCCTTCATAGAAAGAGAAACTCTCTTCTTATCAAAGTCGATGTCAATAATTCTAACATCTACCTCGTCGCCAACATTAAGAACATCGGCAGGAGTCTTAATTCTTTCCCATGAAATCTGGCTGATATGAATAAGACCGTCAATACCCGGAATTACATTTGCAAAAGCACCGAAAGCAGCAATGCTGACAATCTTAGCCTTACAATCTGTACCAACAGGATAATCTCTCTTAAGAATTTCCCATGGGTTGTCCTCAATTTTTTTGAAGCCAAGAGAAATCTTCTTGTTTTCATCATCAAGGCTCTTAATTGTAACCTCTACTGCGTCACCAACATTAACAACCTCTGACGGATGCTTAATTCTGTTCCATGAAAGCTCGCTGATATGAATCATACCATCCATACCACCGATGTCAACAAAAGCACCGTAGCTTGTAAGTGACTTAACTGTACCTGTGATTTTTTGGCCTTCCTCAAGAGTAGCCCAAAGAGCCTCTTGCTGAGCCTTCCTTTCCTCGTTAGCAACAACCTTGATTGAACCAACGGCACGCCTTCTACCCATATTGACATCAATAACCTTAAAGCGAACAGTTGCATCCTTAAGAACATCAAGATCCTGACCACGAGGAACACCTGTAAGAGATGCAGGAACAAACACACGGCTACCCTTTGCTACAACGATAACGCCACCTTTAATAACAGATACAACTGTACCCTCAAGCACCTCGTCTGACTCCTTGGCAGCAACGATGTTTTCCCAACCCTTGAACTGGTCAACAAGCTTCTTAGAAAGCTTGAGTACACCTTCGCTGTCATCAGTCTTCATAATAACAAGGTCAAGAGTATCGCCGATGCTAACTGCATCCTCAGGCTTGGTAATCGGCTCTGATGAAAGGTCATCAAAAGCGATAACGCCTGTTTGCTTTCTGCCCTCAACATCAACAAATACCTCAGTAGGTGTGATATTAACAACAGTGCCTCTTACTACCTTGCTGTTTTCGTCTTCTCTGAATGATTCTTCAAGCATTTCTTCGAAGGTTGCCTCACCATCAGCAGATGCTTTGACAGCAGCCTTTTCGGCCTTATCAGCGGTATCTGCTGTCTCCACAACTTCTTCAGTTACGGCTGAAGTTGTTTCAACTTCCTTTTCAATAATTTCTTCGGACATGGTTTTTAGTACCTCCTTAATAATAACCGAGGGTGTCGAAGCCCCGGCAGTAACACCAATCACTTTGTAGGGTGATAGGTCAATATCTGCAAGCTCCTGTGCTGTTTCTATCAAAAAAGTATCAGCATTGGATTTGCAAACATCCCTAAGCTTACAAGTGTTTGATGAGTGTCTGCCACCAATGACAATCATTGCGTCTGCAGATGAAGAAAGGTCTGCAGCCTCATGCTGTCTATCAGCAGTAGCATTACATATTGTACTATAAATTCTGCAATTTGTATATAGTTTTTTTAGAATTTTCTCGCATTTTTTCCATTCTTTTAAAGAAAATGTTGTTTGAGCCACGCAAATTAAAGATTTTTCGTCCTTAAGACAGTTTGTTTCAAGTATATTTTCAAGCTCTGACTGATTTTTAAAGACAAAGCTTTTGCCCTTACAATATGAACGAATACCCAAAACCTCCGGATGATTAGCGTCGCCTGCAATTAGAGTTACAGTATCATCCGGCTGTTGTGATACAATTTTATGAATTTTTAAAACAAAGGGACAAGTAGCGTTAATGTAGTTAATATTTTTTAAATCTGCCTCATCAATAATCTGCTTTTCAACTCCGTGAGTCCTTATTACAACGGTATATCCATTAGGACATTGTGAAATATTGTCAATTATCATAACGCCCTTGCTTTTTAAATCATCAACAAGCTGACTGTTGTGAATTATCGGACCAAGAGTGCAAACCTTTTCCCCTTTATTAACAAGCTCGTAAACAAGATTAACAGCTCTGTCAACACCAAAGCAGAAGCCTGCTGTTTTTGCTAACTTAATCAATATGCTTTTCAGCCTCCCAAAGATCAACGATTTTATCCATTACCATATTGGCAGCGTCCTTAATATCGTGTGGACCCACATCTTCCTTATCAAGACCTAATTCAGCGTTCTTTATAATTTTTCCGTAGGAAACAACAACCTTTTTGCCTGCTTTAATTTTACCGTTGCTGCATATTGCAACAGGAAGAACATCGGCACCTGTTGCCTTGGCAATAACTGCAACACCTGCCTTTGCCTTTTGAGGTACGCCGTCCTTATCCTTAATGCGCTTACCCTCCGGGCATATTGCCATAACATGACCTTCTTGAATAATCTTAATACCGTAGTCAATAGCTGATGTATCGCCCTTACCACGACGAACAGGAAATCCGTACATATGGGTAATGAACCATGCAGCAATAGGATTTTTAAATAGCTCTGCCTTTGCCATAAAGTGAAGTGGTGGCACATTTTTTGGGCAGGCAACAAATACAGGGTCAAGAGCACATGTGTGATTGATTGCAACTATGTAATTTGTTTTATCCTTTGGTAGATTCTCAAGACCTTTAAATTCTGTTTTATAAACAATTTTAACAAGAGGTCTGAAAACAGCCTTAATAAAGTTATACATTTTATAATGCTTTATCTGTGAATAATCAAATTCCTTCATTAAATATTCTCCTTAATTGTTTTGATTACAAGGTCAATGGACTCCTGAAGATTCAGTGAAGATGTATCTGTCATTATGGAATCCTCACTCGGCTTTAACGGAGCAATTTTTCTGTGTGAATCCTGATAATCACGCTGATTAACATCTGCCAATACCTCCTCAAAGGTAACTGCCTCGCCCTTTTCTATCAATTCCTTATATCTTCTTTGTGCTCTGCACTCCGGTGATGCAAAAAGGAAAATCTTTGGCTTGGCATTCGGCAACACAACAGTTGCAATATCCCTGCCGTCCATAATAACATTATTTTCCTTGGCAATATTTCTTTGTAAATCCAAAAGAAATTCACGAACCTTTGGAATAGCAGACACCCTTGAAGCACCCATTGATATTTCAGGTGTACGGATTAAAGATGAAACATCCTCGCCGTTAAGGTAAACACACTGTGCTCCGTCATCGGCAAAGCCTAACTTTACATCAATAGTATTAAGCAATTCAATAATTTTTTTATCATTATCTAAAGCACCTGCACGGCTTGCACTTAATGCAACTGTTCTATACAAAGCTCCTGTATCTACATAAATATAACCGAGAGCCTTTGCAGCTGCCTTTGCAATAGTAGATTTGCCTGCACCTGCAGGTCCGTCAATAGCAACATTTATCATAATTTTTCTCCTTATAAATTTTCGGCACAAAGAACGGCAGTTGAAAATGCAATTTGTAAATTAAAACCACCTGTATAGGCATCAACATCAATAATCTCTCCTGCAAAATATAGATTATCAATTATTTTTGACTGCATTGTTTTTGGATTTATTTCCTTAACATTTATACCACCGGAGGTGATTATTGCCTCCTCAACAGGTCTGAAATCGGAAATGTCAACAACAAAATTTTTTATTAAGGCAACAAGCCTGTGCCTTTGCTCCTTTGTTATTTGATTTACCTTTGTTGACGGTGCAATACCACTGAGTAAAACTATAACAGGAATAAGCTTTTTAGGCAACAGTTTGCCTAAAGAATTTATAAAATCTTTATTGGAAAGCTCAAGAAAATCCTTTTGTATTCTCTTATCAAGCGTTTGCTCATCTAACGCAGGCTTAAAATCAATAGATATAGAATACCTGCTTTTACCCATATTTCTAATATGACTTGAGGCTGAAAGAATTACCGGGCCTGACACACCATAATGAGTAAACAGCATTTCGCCGAAATCGGTGTAAATTTCTTTATCATTTTCAAACAGCCTTATGGAAATATTTTTTAATGATAATCCCTGAAGCCTTGGTACAAAATTGTTGGAGCATACCAACGGCACAAGGCTTGGCTTAATATCCGTTACCGTATGACCTACGGATTTTGCAAGATAGTAGCCGTCACCGGTTGAGCCTGTGCGTGGATAGCTTTTGCCACCTGTGGCAAGGACTAATTTGTCGCAGGTAAGTCGTGATTTATCATCAAGCACAGCTGCAGTTATTTTGTTACCGTCACACTCAAGAGCTTTTACTGTTGAGTGAATAATTTTTACACCACTTCTTTTGCAATATTGCACAAGGGCATCAACTATATCTACTGCCCTATCACTTTCAGGGAAAACTCTGTTGCCCCTTTCTATTTTTAACGGCACGCCTAATTCCTCAAACAATGCCATTGTATCATAGGGCATAAATTCGGAAAAGGCAGAATACATAAATCTTGGATTTGTGGGCACATTTGAAATTAAATCATCAAGCTCAAAGGTGGCATTTGTGACATTGCACCTACCCTTGCCTGTAATCATAAGCTTTCTGCCGGGTCGCTCCATTTTTTCTACAATGGTAACTGAATGACCCTTTAGGGCTGCCCTGGCACCACAAAGCAAGCCTGCAGCACCGGCGCCTACAACAACTACATTGCTCATTGCCTTCTCCTTTCATAAATAATCAACTCATCAAATCCTGATACTCCTCAAGCTCTAAGGAGGTATTCTCCCAAAGAGTATATAATTCATCTCGTCTTGAATTAAGATGATGAAGCTTTTCCGTCATTTCAACAAGCTCCTCATAACTTGAGCTTGACAGCAATTCCTCCGTATTAGCTATTTCTGCTTCTATTTCGTCAATTTGCTCCTCAGTCTTATTAAGCAGGGTTTTCAGCTTCCTAAAATTACTTTGGCGTTCTTTTTTTAGCTTATAGTCATTCACCTTAGGCTTATCGTTAACTGCCCTTTCCGTAGGAGCAATATACCGATGCTCTGCATAATCATCATAATTGCCTAAATAGTTATTACATCCATTTGGTGTTAACTCAACAATTCTTGTGGCAAGCTTATTGATAAAATATCTGTCGTGGGAAACAATCAGCATTGTCCCCTGATAATTAAGTAATGTATTTTCAAGCTCCTCTCTTGAAAAAGCGTCTAAATGATTAGTAGGCTCATCAAGAAGAAGAAAGTTATATCCACCAAGCATTAGCTTTAGCAAGGCAACTCTTGCTCTTTCGCCACCGGAGCAAACATCCAGCCCTCTGTAAACCTCCTCGCCCTTAAACAAAAATGCTGCAAGAGCATTACGCACCCTTGTTTCTGTCATAAAGGGGTAGCTTGACCACACCTCGTCAAGAACGGTTTTTGACAAATCAAGCTTTGCCTGTACCTGATCGAAGTAGCCTGTCATAAGAGATGCACCGAATCTAAATGTTCCGTCATCACGGGGCAGGTCACCCATTAAAATTTTAAGCAATGTTGTTTTGCCACAGCCGTTATCACCCAGCAAAAATACACGCTCTCCCCTTTTTACATTAAAAGAAACATTATCAAAGATTGTGTTACCGTTAAAGCTTTTCTTTAAATTTACAACATCTAAAACATCCTCGCCTGAAACACATTTAGGTGTGAAATCAAAACGAATTTTCTCTACCCTGCTATCAGGAATAACAAGCTGCTCCTTAATTTTATCAACAATTTTTTGCTTACTGTCGGCAGTTTTAATATTCTTTTCTCTGTTCCACTGATGCTGCTGAGCAATTATACCCTCAAGACGCTCAATTTCCTTAATATCATTTTCGTACTTGTCCTCGATTGCCTTTTGCTCTGCTTCCTTTTTCTTTAAAAAGGTTGAATAGTTACCCTTATATGAACGAACCTTTTTGTTTTCAAGCTCAATGGTTTTGTCAGTCACCTTATCAAGAAAATATCTGTCGTGGCTGATGATTAGACAGGAACCGTTAAAATTACACAAAAACTCCTCAAGCCATTGAACAGCACTTATATCAAGATGATTAGTAGGCTCGTCAAGGAGCAGAAAATCTGCCTTTGACAAAAGCAGCTTTGCCAAAATAAGCTTTGACCTTTGTCCACCTGAAAGCTTTGATGTAGGCTTGTGAAAGTCCTCCTCTTTAAAGCCAAGCCCTATAAGAGCAGAGCGAGTCATGGATTTATATGTTAAGCCACCATTATTATTAAACTCGTTAGTGAGATAATCCTGCCTGTCAATCAATTCCTTTGAATGATTCTTTGTTAGCTCTAATGAAATATTTTCTAACTCGTTTTCAATTAAAATTAAATCGTCAAATACGGATACAAGCTCGTTCCAAATAGTTTTCGAGTCAGAGCAGGTATGCTGCTCCATATAGCCAAGCTTAATATTCCTTGACATAAAGCAGTTGCCACTATCTGCTGAATATTCACCTGTAATAATTTTAAACAATGAGGTTTTACCCACACCGTTAACACCAACAAGACCCACCTTTTCCTTATCCTTAATATCAAAGGTAATGTTAGAGAACAAGGTGTTTTCCCCAAAGGATAATGTTAAATTTTGAACATCAAGTACATTCATATAAATAGCTCCAAAATTAGTCGATAATATTTTACACTATTTTGGATTGAAAGTATCTGTCTCTTATACACATCTGACGCTGCCGACGAAGGCTGAGGTGTAGAT
>CAMFYM010000029.1 GCA_946002045.1 uncultured Clostridia bacterium
ACAAAGAAATAGAATTCTCTTTCGTTTTTGACAGGGGAGAATTAAGGCTAATACCGCCTAAAGATAAAGATCAAGAGGTACATATGTGGTTTATGAAATCTTTAGGTAAAGGAGCATACACCTTTGGCGATCCAGTATATGTTGAGGATGATTATTTGATCGGAAAATGTAATGAAAACTGTCAAAAAATAATTTTTCTACCCAAACACAAAAATATTGGTAGCTATAATTCGGTTCTGATTGTACAAATAGAGGCGTACATTATTCAAAAGTACGAAAGAGATTGGATAGACAGATTGGGATTTATGAGTCAAGAACTTGATTGTATTTATTCGACAAGTCAAGCATTAGAATCTCCGGAATGGACAGAAGATGGTGTAGTTTCTGTCAAAACTAAAGATTTTGACAATACAACAAGTCATAAACAATGCTTCTCTGTTGATGGTAAAGAGGTATCAGTCTTTTTTGGTATATCAAGGACAGGTTCAGGAAAAGTAGGCAAACCACCGTTAGAGCTCCATTCTGAAATGTTTTTTGAGTTTGAAAAAACAAACGACTATGCGTTTGTATTAAAGCTGTGGCGCATTGCAAAATGTTTTGTTCAGTATTTGTGTTACAGGAAAAATGTTAATCTATCATCAGTTGAAATATCAACTCCATACGGAGAGGGAAAACACGAAAAATTTGCAGTACTTCACATTGTAAATGAAGATGTTGATAACGAGCCTGAAACTCTTGAAAAGAGAAGATACATAAAACAAGAATATATTAGTGGTGCGGAAGGGAAAATTCTAAATGATATTGCAGAAGATAGAATTTACTTGCGCCATATTCCCGAAACATATCGAGCAGGCAAAAGCATAAACGCCGCACGTTTTGTGATGATAACTGCAGCATTTGAATGGACTTTCAAGAAAAACTATCCAGATGGAATCACCAAAAAGTCTGCCACTATTAAAGCAGAGAAAATTGCTACTGAAGTATTAAACGGATTAGTCAATGATTCGAAAGGAAAATTAAGAGAGATATATAAATTTCTTAGAAAACTTATTGGTTCTAATTCTCTGCAAAATGAGATAGAACAAGCAGGAAAAGACTTTGCGGATATAGTTGATATTTTCGGGAAACATCTTTATTCTATGAACAATGAAAAATTAAAATACAGTGAAATGGGGTTACGCCTATCACAACAACGCAATAACTTTGCACACGGAAATTTAGACAAAGATTTTATTGGTTTATCATTGCTTGATTTGATATATCTTGAGTACATAGTATATGCAATGCAACTTAAAGAGTATGGTGTGAAAACTACATCTATTCAACAAGCGATAAATGATTTGTTTGGTTGTTCTATTGCTCTACAATCCGTGAGTACAATTTGAGTACAAAAATTTGAAAACGGTGCAGAACGTAGCGATAACGCTATATTAAAAGCAGCGAAATACCGTTGTTTTGAACCGTAAACAGCGAGGAATAGCAAACCCACAGCCGAGTGGGAATAAACTAACTAAATATTATTCAAAACGGCAGGCAGGGGAATTCACTGTCTGCCGTTTTTTTGTGCTATTCGGTAGAAAATGTCACAACTTCGTGTTATAATGTTTTTAATAGGCAATAAAGAGGATCATCATGACAAAACAAAAGAATTACAAAAAAACACTTGTGGCATGCTATCTTGGCTTTATAACACAAGCCATAACTGCTAACTTTGCCCCACTCTTATTTTTAACATTCAAGGATACTTATGCAATTACACTTGAAAAGATTGCAATGATTCCAACGGTGTTCTACCTAACACAGCTGCTCGTTGACCTTGCAGCTACCAAATTCGCCGACAAAATCGGATACCGTGCTTGCGTTATGGCATCTCAGGTATTGTCGTCTGTCGGTCTTGTTTTGATGGCAATTTTGCCGGAGATACTTCCTGTACCGTTTATAGGTATTCTTATTTCGGTAGTGATTTATGCAATAGGTAGTGGTCTTATTGAGGTCTTGCTAAGCCCCATTGTTGAAGCCTGTCCTTTTGAAAACAAGGACGGAGTGATGAGTCTTTTGCATTCCTTCTATTGTTGGGGCGCAATGGGTGTCATTTTGGGGTCCACACTCTTTTTTGCTGTATTCGGCTTAGAAAACTGGAGGATTCTTACTTTTATTTGGGCATTAGTTCCGTTATTTAACACATTTAACTTTATTAACTGTCCTATAAACCTATTAGTCGAAGATGGCAAGAGTATGAGCATTAGCAAGCTGTTGAAAACGCCTATCTTTTGGCTGATGATAATTCTTATGGTATGTTCCGGTGCATCAGAAGCAACTATGGCTCAATGGGCATCAGCATTTACCGAATCTGCTATCGGTGTATCAAAAACCGTTGGTGATTTAGCAGGACCGTGTTTGTTTGCAATGTTTATGGGTATTTCCCGTATGCTGTACGGAAGGTTTAGCAAAAAGCTTGATTTGAATAAGGTGATGCTTGTTTGTGGTATAATGTGTGCCGGCTGCTATTTATTAGCTTCGCTGTCCACATTACCAATCCTTGGACTTGCAGGATGTGCTGTTTGTGGCTTAGCAGTGGGTATTATGTGGCCGGGATCTATCAGTATATCGTCACAGAAATGCCCAAGAGGCGGTACAGCAATGTTCGCATTTTTAGCCTTAGCCGGCGATTTGGGCGCTATGGTAAGTCCTGCTATGGTAGGTAGTCTTTCTGAAAGGGCAGGTGGTAATCTTAAAGCAGGGTTGCTTGTAGCAACGGTCTTTCCTGTGATGCTTGTTTTTGGATTGTTAATTCTAAATAAAAAGGTTAGTAAAGCAACAAATAGGTATTGATATTTTTCAATTTGTCGAACTAAAAATATTTTGATTTTGAAAGAATAATTGAAAAACCATATTAACTTATGTATAATATTCCTGTCAGCGTGACAACACGATGACAACAAAAATCTTGACAGTCCGTATTTTATGGATAATCTGAACACTCTCGATAATATGAGTAAAAACACCAATAAAAAGTATATCGGCGAAGAAAAAGAGGTTGTTTCTTATAGCTTAACATTCACAAAGGTGGCAGAGTAATCTGCCACCTTTTTTGTAATATATTCGGCAGCTTTTTGATATGGTTTTATGAGAAACGGAGTAATTCTGCTTTTGGCTGCATAACAAAAAGCACGAGCAAAAACAGCATAAAAATGTAAGAATATACATAATATTCATTTAACATTGCATAAAATTGCGAAAAACTGTTAGAAAATCTGTAAAAATTGCACAAATATACATTTTTTGTATTGACAAATCCGTTTTCTAAGCGTATGATGATAGCGTAGTAAGAACAAGGGTGTTCCGTTAAAGGCGGAGCACCCTTCTCTATTTTTATGAGAAATCATTAAGGGAGGATATTTACAATGAGTAAGTACACAAAGGAGCAAATTTTAAAGGAAGCAAAGGAGAACGGCGTTGAGTTTATTCGCTTACAGTTCACAGATTTGTTTGGCATTATGAAAAATGTTGCAATCACTCTTTCACAGCTTGAAAAAGCGCTTGACAATGACTGTATGTTTGACGGCTCATCAATAGACGGCTTTGTTCGTATTGATGAAAGCGATATGTATCTTCATCCCGATTACGACACATGGGCAATCTTCCCTTGGAGGAAGCATCAGGATGTTCAAACAGGCCGTTTAATTTGTTCTGTATATAAGGCTGATAACACAACACCATTTGAAGGTGACCCACGAAATGTTCTTCAAAAGGTAATTGATCAGGCAGCAGAAATGGGATATGGCTTTAATGTAGGTCCGGAATGTGAATTTTTCCTGTTCAACACTAATGAGGACGGCACACCTTCACTTGAAACAAACGATAAGGCAGGTTATTTTGACCTTAATCCTATTGATACAGGCTCAAATTGCAGACGAGATATTTGTCTTGCACTTGAGGATATGGGTTACACCATTGAGGCTTCTCACCACGAGGTTGCAAGAGGTCAGCACGAAATTGACTTCCAGTTTGGTGATGTAATGACAACTGCAGACAGAGTAATGACCTTTAAGCATGTTGTTAAAACATATGCAACAAAGCATGGACTCCATGCAACATTTATGGCTAAGCCTATTGAGGGCATCAACGGCTCCGGTATGCACACAAATATGTCTCTTTATGATTTGAAAACAGGTAAAAATGTTTTTGATGATCCAAACGGTGAGTTAGGATTAAGCGATGCAGCATACAGCTTTATTGCCGGTATTATGGCTCACATCAAGGGCATTACAGCAGTTTCAAACCCAACAGTTAACAGCTACAAGAGATTAGTACCGGGCTACGAGGCACCGTCATACCTTGTTTGGTCAACATCAAACAGAAGCTGTCTTGTTCGTATTCCTGCATCAAGAGGCAAGGGTACAAGAGTTGAGCTTAGATGTCCTGACCCAACCTGTAACCCTTATCTTGAAATGGCACTTTGCCTTGCAGCAGGTCTTGACGGTATCAAGAAGGGTCTAAAGCCTGCACCTGCTTATGACGAAAATGTATTCGCTCTTTCAAGCCAGGAGCTTAAGGAGGAGGGCATTGAGTGTCTGCCGGGCACATTGGCAGAGGCTATTGCAGCAGCAGAGGCTGACCCGTTTATTAAGGAAACACTGGGTGACCATGTATTTAACAATTATATTTCAGGTAAAAAGGCAGAGTGGGATAGCTATAAAACAGCTGTTTCACAATGGGAGCTTGACCACTATATGATTAACTACTAATTAACCCTCTCTTTGTCTATGATTTTTCATAGGCAGTAAGGTCGGCATCTGCTTTCGGGCAGGTGCCGATTATATAAAAATTACAGGTGTAACGGCATATTGCGGATTTAGCCTATACACCTTTGATAAATGTTATTACAAGAATTGAGGAGGATAAATATGGAAAATACCTTGTTATCAACAATTACGGAAAATGTTTTCGGCGTCTGGTTTTTAATCGGTGCTGCGCTGGTATTCTTTATGCAGTGTGGCTTTGCCATGGTTGAAAGTGGCTTTACAAGAGCAAAAAATGCAGGAAATATTATTATGAAAAATCTTATGGATTTCTGCATTGGCTCAGTAATGTTCATACTTATAGGTTATAGCCTGATGTTTGGCGAAAACTATATTGCCGGACTTATCGGCTTGCCCAATATTGACCTGTTGACTGATTATTCAGGCTCAAGTGCTGACTGGTCTAATTTTGTATTTAATCTTGTTTTCTGTGCAACGGCAGCTACTATCGTTTCAGGTGCTATGGCAGAGAGAACAAAGTTCAGCTCGTACTGTATTTATTCAGCAGTTATCTCGGCAGTAATTTATCCTGTTGAGGCAGGCTGGATTTGGAACGGCAACGGCTGGCTTGCTCAAATGGGATTTCACGATTACGCAGGCTCAACAGCGATTCATATGGTTGGTGGTATTGCTGCTCTTATCGGCGCAATGTTCCTTGGTCCTCGTATCGGCAAATATGCAGTTGATAAAAAGACCGGCAAAAAGAAGGCAAAGGCTATCCCCGGCCACTCATTAACATTAGGTGCCTTGGGCGTGTTCATTCTTTGGTTTGGCTGGTACGGCTTTAACGGTGCAGCAGCAAAGGATATTGACACGCTGGCGTCAATCTTTTTAACAACAACTCTTTCACCGGCAGTTGCTACCTGTGTAACAATGATATTCACCTGGATTAAGGACGGCAAGCCTGATGTGTCAATGTCACTTAATGCGTCACTGGCAGGCTTGGTTGCAATTACAGCCCCTTGCGATTGCGTTGATGCCTTTGGTTCAATAGTTATCGGCGCTGTTTCAGGCATTCTTGTAGTTGTGGTAGTTGAGCTGCTTGATAAAAAGCTTCATATTGATGACCCTGTTGGTGCCGTTGGTGTTCATATGGCAAACGGCATTTGGGGCACACTTGCCGTGGGCTTATTCTCAAAGGGCTACGACGGAGTAGGCAAGGGCTTGTTCTACGGTGGTGGATTTAAGCAATTAGGTATTCAGCTTGTGGGCTTTTTGGCAGTTGCTGCTTGGACAGCTGTTACAATGTTAATCGTATTTACCATTATCAAAAAGACAAACGGACTTCGTGTTTCTGCCGAGGAGGAAATTAAGGGACTTGATGCCACAGAGCATAATCTTCCGTCAGCATATGCAGATTTTGTACCTGCAAATGTACTTATTGCATCAAGTGGTAATAATGCACCTGCTCAGTCGGTTGAAAAGGCAGTGCCTGTTGAAACCTTTACCACAAAGACAGACGCAGTTCTTTCAAAGGTTGTTATGATATTTAATCCGTCAAAGTTCGAGGAGCTTAAGGAGGCTATGAACGATATTGGCGTAACCGGTATGACAGCAACAAATGTTATGGGCTGTGGCGTTCAAAAGGGACACATAAGAAAATATCGTGGTGTAGAGATTGAGGAAATGAGCCTGCATCCAAAGATGAAGCTGGAGATGGTTGTGTCCTCAGTGCCTGTAAAAAAGGTTATTGAGGCAGCAAGGTCTGTGCTTTATACAGGATGTATCGGCGACGGAAAAATCTTTGTCTATGATGTGGAGGATGTTGTTAAGGTTCGCACAGGCGAGCATGGATATGACGCATTACAGGGCGTTGATGATGAATAAATTTTAGAAAATTTACTGCAAACGAGAAGGTATTATGCCTCCTCGTTTGTGGAGGTTATAAAGGAGAAATAATTATGCTAAGAGAGGGAGAAATAAGAATTCCGTCAGGCTGTGCAATCGCTGCCATTATTGACAGAAAGGGCAACAAGATTAACGGCTGTGAAATTATTAAGTCCATTGCACTTATGCATGATAGGTCAAACGGACTTGGTGGTGGATTTGCTGCCTACGGAATTTATCCGGAGCACAAGGATGAATATGCAATCCATGTGTTTTTTGATAATGCTCAGGCAAAAAAGCAGTGTGAGGATTTTTTATTTAAGCATTTTAATATTGATGTGGCAGAAAAAATACCGACTCGTCAGGTTCCAAGTATAGAAAACGGTCCTGACATTTGGCGTTATTTCGGCAAGGCAAACAGAGTAAGGATGAAAAGTGCCCGTCTTGACGAGCTTGAATATGTGGCTCAGTGTGTAACAAAGGTAAATAATTCTATTGACGGGGCATATATTTTTTCCAGTGGTAAGAATATGGGCTGCTTTAAGGCAGTGGGATACCCTGAGGATGTTGGCGAGTTTTATATGCTTGACCAGTACGATGCATATCTTTGGACAGCCCACGGCAGATTTCCAACTAACACACCGGGCTGGTGGGGTGGCTCACATCCCTTTAATATCCTTGACTGGTCAATAGTTCATAACGGAGAAATATCCTCCTATGATGCTAACAGAAGATATATTGAGCAGTTCGGATATATCTGCACAATGCAGACGGACACAGAGGTTATTACATATTTGTTTGACCATTTACTCCGTCATCACAACCTGCCTATTGAAGTGGCTGCCGATGTTTTAACAGCACCTGAATGGGACGAGATTGACAGGATGGACGATGACCAAAAGGAATATTTTACCAACCTTCGTTCTATATACAGTGGTGCTCTTGTTAACGGTCCTTTTTCCGTTATCCTTGGCTCAAACAAGGGCTTGCTTGCTATTAACGACAGACTAAAGCTTCGTTCATTGACGGCTGCAACAAAGGGTGACAGAGCATATTTTGCCAGTGAGGAATCGGCAATTAGAATTATCTGTCCTAACCCTGAACGAGTTTGGTCAGTATCGGGAGCCGAGCCTGTTTTTATTCCTCTTGAGATTGAAGAAGAGGAGGTTGATTACTAATGATAAATTATATTCCAAGAAGATTTACTGTTGTTCGTGATAAGGAATTATGTATAAATTGCGGCTGTTGTGTTCGTCAATGCTCAAACGAGTGCCATTATTTTGCAGATGATAACAAAACCGTATTGGCAAATTCAAAGGAATGTGTTGCCTGTCACAGATGCGTTGATATGTGCCCCACAGGTGCATTGCGTATAGAAAAATATGTTTGTGATTACCGTGATAATGCAAATTGGACACCTCAGTATCAGCAGGAGATATGCCGTCAGGCAAACACAGGCTCAACCCTGCTTTCTGCTATGGGCAATCCAAAGCCCTATCCGATTTATTGGGATAAAATTTTGCTTAACGCATCTCAGGTAACAAATCCCTCCATCGACCCACTTCGTGAGCCTATGGAAATCAGGACAATATTAGGTCGTAAGCCGGACAAATTAGAGGTGGAGAAAAGAGGAAAATCTACAACAAAAATGCCACCTCAGGTTAAGATAGAAACACCGATTATGTTTTCTGCAATGAGCTTTGGCTCAATTTCACTTAACGCTCAAAAGTCACTTGCAATGGCAGCAAAAAATTTAGGCACGCTGTTTAATACAGGTGAGGGTGGATTACATCCCGACCTTAATGACTACGGTGATTATGCCGTTGTTCAGGTAGCGTCAGGCAGATTTGGTGTTCACAAGGATTATTTGAATAACTGTAAATTTGTTGAAATAAAAATCGGTCAAGGTGCAAAGCCCGGTATCGGTGGACATTTGCCCGGTGAAAAGGTTAATGTGGAGGTATCTAATGCCCGTATGATTCCCGAGGGCTCAGATGCAATATCACCTGCACCACACCACGATATTTATTCTATTGAGGATTTGCGTCAGCTTATTTGGAGCTTAAAGCAGGCTACTGACGGCAAAAAGCCTGTTTCAGTAAAAATTGCAGCCGTGCATAATGTTGCTGCAATCGCATCAGGCTGTGCAAGAGCAGGTGCAGATATTGTTGTTATTGACGGCTTTAGAGGTGGCACCGGTGCTGCACCTACCCGTATTCGTGACAATGTGGGTATTCCTGTTGAATTGGCACTTGCAGCAGCAGACCAAAGACTTCGTGACGAGGGTATTCGTTCAACAGTGTCACTTGTTGCAGCAGGCTCCTTCCGTTGCTCAAGCGATATTGTTAAGGCTATTGCCCTTGGTGCAGATGCCTGCTATGTTGCGTCGGCAGCGCTTATTGCAATAGGCTGTCATATGTGCCAAACCTGTAACACAGGCAAGTGTAACTGGGGTATTGCAACACAAAGACCTGATTTAACAAAAAGATTAAATCCGGAAATTGCACATAAAAGAGTAGAAAATCTAATCAACGCCTGGAATCACGAGATTAAGGAGATTATGGGTGGTATGGGTATTAACTCTATCGACTCACTCCGTGGTAACAGACTTATGCTCCGTGGCATAGGCTTAACAGAAAAAGAGCTTGAGATTTTAGGCATCAAGCACGCAGGAGAATAGGAGGTAGTTAAATGAAAAAGGTTTTTGCAAGAGAAGAGCTGTGCGTTAACTGCCGTCTGTGTGAGGTTTATTGCAAAACGGCACACTCAAAATCAAAGGATGTGCTAAAGGCAAATAAATATGAACAGCCTGCTCCCATATCAAGAGTAACTGTTTACGGCGACAGGCTTGCCTCTGTGGCAGTGAATTGCCGTCATTGTGATGACCCTGCCTGCGTTAAGGCGTGCATTACAGGTGCTATGCAAAAGGATAGCAAAACGGGTATTGTTTCCGTTAACGAGGATAAATGCATTGGATGTATGACCTGCCTTGCAGTATGCCCGATAGGGTGTATTAAGACGGGCTCATATGCCGTTAAATGTGATTTGTGTCAGGGCGAGGATATGCCTGCCTGTGTAAAAAACTGCCCAAACAACGCTTTGGTTTATCTTGAGGTAGGAGGTGCTGAATAATGAAGTATGTGATTATCGGTGCCTGTGCAGCAGGACTTGCCACAGCACAGGGTATTAGAAAAAATGATAAGCAGGGCGAAATAACAATTATAACTATGGAGGATTACCTTCCTTATTCCCGTCCGTCAATCAGCTACTACCTAAAGGGCACGGTAACTCAAGACAGTATGCTCCTTAAAAAGCCAAGCTATTACAGAGATAACAAAATCAATGTGATTACAGGCACAAGGGTAACTGCAATAGATGTTGAAAACAAGACTGTTAAGGCAGGCAGAAAAAGCTTTCCCTATGACAAGCTGTGCCTTGCAACAGGCTCTGTGCCCTTTATTCCTCCAATGAAAAATGTTGAGGGAAAATCCAATGTTTTTACATTTCTTGATTTTGCGTCAGCAAAGGCTCTTGGGAAGTATGCAGATAAGGACAAAAGAGCTGTTGTTGTAGGTGGTGGCCTTATCGGTATGAAGGCAGCAGAGGGCTTGTCCAAAATCTGTAAAAAAGTAGATGTGGTGGAGCTTTCACCCCGTATTCTTCCGTCAATCCTTGATGAAAAATCATCAAAGGCAGTAAAGAAGTATGTTGAAAAAGAGGGTGGAATTAAATTCCATTTATCAGATACTGTTGTTGAGGCAAGGTCACAAGGTAAAAGGGTAACATCTGTTATGCTTAAAAATGGTGGCGAGTTAAAATGCGATTTGCTCGTTATTGCCGTTGGTGTTCGTCCGTCAGTTGATTTGGCAGAAAAAGCAGGACTTTCGGTTAACAGAGGCATAATTACAGATAATGCCACAATGCAAACAAGCAACAGCGATATTTATGCCTGTGGCGACTGCCGTGTTTCAACAGATATGCTGGACGGCTCCAAAAGAATTATTGCTCTTTGGCCAAATGCAGTTGAGCAGGGCTTGGTTGCAGGCTCGCAGATGTCAGGTGGTACAGATATAATTAACGGCTCATATGCTGTTAACGCAATAGATTTTTACGGACTTAGGATTTGCACCTGTGGACTGATAAACGCCACAGGCGAAGGATATAAGGATAAAATTATTCGCAATGGTGACCAATACAAGCGATTGATTTTTGAGGATAACAAATTAGTGGGCTATGTGCTTATCAATTCAAGCTCCAATGCAGGAATTTACACAAGCCTTATTGCCAACAGGGTTGACCTTGGCGAAATTCAGGGTGACATTATGGAGTCACCCAGCCTGTTTATGTTTGACAAGGCTGTAAGAACGACAAAGCTAACAGGAAACGAGAGAGGGGTTAGTTTATGATAGAGGCAGGATTAAGACGATATGAGGAAATAAATGACGAAATTAAATCTGTCCTTTTAAAGAAAAATAAGTGCACCGTTAAGGACGTTAACGGTCAGCGATATATCGGCTGTGCTCTTGACGAGGGCAAGACTATTGAGGTACACGGCACACCGGGTAACGATATGGCGTGCTACCTAAACGGTGGACGAGTGGTAGTTTACGGCAACTGTCAGGACGCAGTGGGCAACACTATGAACGGTGGCGAAATTATTGTTCACGGTCACAGTGGTGACGCAATGGGCTACGGTATGCGTGACGGACAGATTTATATTAAGGATAATGTTGCCTGCCGTGGTGGTATTCATATGAAGGAGTTTAGGCAAATGCGACCTGTTTTGGTTATCGGTCAAAACGCAGGCTCCTTTCTTGGTGAATATATGGCAGGTGGAACCATCGTTCTTTTGGGGCTGAATATGAAACGAGGGGAAAAGCTTTTCGGTACTCATTGTGCAAGTGGTATGCACGGTGGAAAAATTTTTGTTCGTGGCTCGTTCCCAAAGGAGAATTTGAGTGATAATGTAAAGGTAAAAAAATTAGACGAGGATGATGAGCAGGAGCTTAAATCTTATGTAAAAAAATACTGCAAGTACTTTGGTGCCGATTACGATAAGATAATGTCAAAGCCCTTTAAAAAGCTTGTGCCTGCCACATCAAGACCTTATGCAAACTTATACACACCAAATTAAAAAGAGAGGGAATTATGACTAAATTTGTATTTGTAACCGGAGGTGTTGTATCCGGATTAGGTAAAGGAATAACTGCTGCCTCCCTTGGCAGATTGCTAAAGGCAAGAGGCTTGAAGGTCACTGCCCAAAAGCTTGACCCGTATCTTAATGTTGACCCGGGAACAATGAATCCTGTTCAGCACGGTGAGGTTTTTGTTACTGACGACGGTGCTGAAACCGACCTTGATTTAGGCCATTATGAAAGATTTATTGACGAGTCCCTTTCTCAAAGCTCTAACCTAACATCAGGCAGAGTGTATTGGAATGTTATTTCCGACGAAAGAAAGGGTGTTTACGGTGGACAAACCATACAGATTATTCCCCATGTAACTAACGAGATTAAAAAAACAATCCGTAAAAATGCAGAGTGTGGTGCCGATATTTGCCTTGTAGAAATCGGTGGAACAATCGGTGATATTGAGTCACAGCCGTTTCTTGAGGCAATAAGGCAGTTTTCTGTTGAGGTAGGCAGAGAGAATTGTGTGTTTGTTCACGTAACACTTGTGCCGTACCTTGCTGCCAGTGATGAGCTTAAGTCAAAGCCTACTCAGCACTCGGTAAAGGAATTGCTGTCTATCGGCATTCAGCCTGACATTATTGTGTGCCGTACAGAGCACCCACTGACTAATGATATTAAGCGAAAGATTTCTCTTTTC
Source organism: uncultured Clostridia bacterium (assembly GCA_946002045.1). Taxonomy (GTDB): domain Bacteria; phylum Bacillota; class Clostridia; order Oscillospirales; family Acutalibacteraceae; genus Eubacterium_R. The sequence continues at coordinate 12,459 of CAMFYM010000029.1, forward strand.
TGTAATGTTGGTGAGGATTGTGTTATTGAAAATAATAACTGCGATATTCTTTATGCTGTGCCTATGATGTTAAAGGAGCAGCATATGGATGAGGTGGTGTTAAGGAAATTAGGCGTAGATGCACCCAATCAAGATTTAAGGGATTGGGAGCATATGCTTGATGCATTGCGCAATCCGGTGCAAACGGTAAAGATTGCAATGGTTGGCAAATATGTTGAGTTGCACGACAGCTATATTTCTGTTAACGAGGCGTTAAAGCACGGTGGGATTGAAACAAGAAGCAAGGTTGATATTAGATGGATCGACAGCGAAAGCCTTGAGGCAAATAATGCCGATATTGACAAAATATTAGGTGATGTAGATGGTATTCTTGTGCCCGGTGGCTTTGGCTCTCGTGGTATTGAGGGTAAGATTTTGGCTTGTAATTATGCAAGAACCCACAATATTCCGTATCTTGGTATTTGTCTTGGTATGCAGATTGCAATTATTGAGCTTGCAAGGAATGTGCTGGGACTTGAGGACGCAAATTCTGCCGAGATTAACCCCAACACAAAATATCCTGTTATTGATATTTTGCCTGAAAAGAAAAGCTTAACGGATTTAGGTGGCACCTTAAGGCTTGGCGAATACCCCTGTAAGCTGAACAAGGCATCAAAGGCATATGAGCTTTACGGTGAGGAAACCATATATGAGCGTCACCGTCACAGATACGAGGTTAATAACGATTACCGTCAGCAATTATTAGAGGGTGGTATGATTTTTGCAGGCACAAGTCCTGACGACCATATTGTTGAAATGGTGGAAATACCTGCTCATCCGTTTTTTGTTGCAGGTCAGTTTCATCCCGAATTCAAGTCAAGACCAAACAAGCCTCATCCATTGTTTAGAGGCTTTGTGACATCGGCAGCTGAATACAGCAAAGCAAAGTAAGCGTCGGGAGGATAGATATGTTTAACAATCTACACGAGGAGTGTGGCGTTTTCGGTATATTTGAAAGCAAAACATCCTATGTTGCACAGTCTGTTTATTTGGCGCTTTATGCGTTACAGCACAGAGGACAGGAAAGCTGTGGCATAGCCGTAAATGATGACGGAGTTTTTACTCATTACAAGGGTAACGGCCTTGTGCCCGATGTTTTTCAAAAGGAAAATTTGGAGCGATTGGGCTTAGGCAATATGGCTATCGGTCATGTTCGTTATTCAACCACAGGTGGAAAAAGTCTTAACAATATTCAGCCTCTTGTAATTCGTCATATTAAAGGTAACCTTGCCCTTGCCCATAACGGAAACCTTGTTAATGCAGGCGATATTCGCAAGGCCTTTGAGCTTAACGGTGGTATTTTTCACGGCACCAGCGACACAGAGTCAATAGCCTATACTATTGTATCTAACAGGCTTTACAGCAAAAGCACGGAGGAGGCTATTGAAAAATCCATGCCTCATCTTAAGGGCGCATATTCCTGTATTGTTATGACTGCAACAAAAATGATTGCCTTTCGTGACCCTAACGGCTTTAGACCTCTTTGTATAGGTAAAACCAAAGACGGTGCTTGGTGCGTCAGCAGTGAGTCCTGCGCCCTTGACACTATCGGTGCAGATTTTGTTCGTGATGT
>CAMFYM010000030.1 GCA_946002045.1 uncultured Clostridia bacterium
TCAAAAGTCGCTTTAATTCTGCATTTTTGGCAGGTTCGGATTACTCTTTATTGCCCAGTTTTGCGTAATCCTTTGCGTTGATTACATTGTCCTTAACAACATCAAGATATTCGCAATAGCCGTTGTCTGTTGATTTTTTATTGACGCAATCAATAAAGCGTTTTGTGTAGCTGTCGTTACAGCCGGGGCAGGTGATTGTTGCAACGCCGTCGGCAAAGGCAGACAATGCGTACTTATGCTCCGTTCTCCAGGTTGCATATGCATCAATATCGCCTGTTATATTTGTTAAATCAACGCTCCAACGGTCAACAACCATACAAGGCTCAGGTGGAGCAACAATAGGCTTGCTTGCATCTGTGTTAGCACTAACGAAGCTCCTTCTGAGTAATTTTGTTTTACTGCTGTCGGAATAATACCTAACCTGGTAAAAATCTCTTACAACATCAATGTGAACCTCCATATCCTGACTATCGGGCAAGCCCACAGAATATGTGTAGTCAACACCATTTGTAAAATCATTAACATCGTTAGCATAGAAGCAGGAATTAGTGTAAGGGATTACACCCTCGTCATCAAGTGATGATGAAGTAATCCAATCTGCATTACCCACAGGCACTCTTATTTCAATCTGCTCTGACTTAACACCGGCATTAACAGTAACTGTTTGGTCGCTGATTGACGGTGCAATAACTGCGCCTAAGGCAGTATTATTGCTTAAATCAAGAGATGTGATGTGGTTGTAGGAGCAGGTAAATTCCTCTAAAAGAGTATTCCTTGAAACATCAATAGATGTCAGCTCGTTTTGGTCACACCTAAGCTCAATCAAATTAGACAGCGACGAAACATTAAGCTGTGTTAATGCGCAGGCGTAGCAGTCAAGGCTTTGTAAGCTATAAAGATTGCCTATTGTTAATCTACTCAAATTCTCGTTATCCGAGCAGTTAAGCTCAATAAGCTTTGTGTTTGAATAAACATCAAGGGTTGTAAGTTTGTTACCCTGACAGGTTAACCTTTCAAGATTAGTCAAGGCAGAAACATCAAGCTCCTCAAGCCCTACGCCACCGCAACGAAGGTTTTTAAGAGATGATGCAAACACCTCAATACCCTTAAGGTTTTTGATTTGCTGTCCCTCCTCTACCATACCTGACAGAGGAAGAACAGTTGTTTTGCTGATTTCGGCATCGTCAATCTCCGTGCCGAATTTGTCAATCATAATCTGACGGAACACAGGGTCCGGAAATCTGCTTTCGTCAATAGTCACGGCACCAAAGGCTGTGTAGCATACGCTAAACAATCCCAACACAAGTGACATTGACAATAGTAGGGACAATAATTTTTTTGTTCTGCTTTTCATATTACCCCTCCTAAGCCTTTGTTACGGTAACAACTACGCTTGCGCTTGCAGTTGTGCCGTCAAGGTTAGTTACGGTACAGGTGATTGTTGCCGTGTTAGTTGCCTGTGTTTTGGCAAGATTTGTTAATTCAACAAGGCCTGTTGTTGGGTTAACCTTAAGCCTTAATGCGTTAGAGGATGTATATTCAACGCTTGTAATTGAGTTTGCATCGGCAGGAGTCGGAATATATCCAATAGTTACACCTTTAAAGCCGGTATAACTTCCTCCACAGGAAATAGCTACCGACTCGCCAACCTCTTGACCGTCAGCAGTAAGTGTGATTGCTGTTGCAGGGATAGGAGTGTCAATAACAGTAAAGGTATAGGTTGCTGTTGTTTCTCTGTCATACATATCGGTTGCAATAACAGTAACAGCCATTGTGCCTGTTGTGGCAGTTTTGTTAATAGTAATAATATTTGACTGAACAGATGTTGTTAAGCCAACCTGTGCAGACGGTGTAATAGTAAGTGACTTAAGCTCTGCATTCTTGTTAACAGAAACATAAATTTCGCCCTTACCTGTACTGTCTGTGCCAACATAGGAGCTGTTAGTCAATATCTCGCCGTTGCTTGCAAGAGTAATAACAGGCTGAATATACGGATGACCGTCAAGAGCCGTTGTTGCCTCTGTCAATGCAGTGCAGGCATCGTCAATCTCTGTTTGTGAAGCATAAACATTGTTGTAAACAACTACTGCCTCGTCATATGCTGCCTTAAAGGCTGTACCGTAGGCATAAGCATAATCTGTATAGGTAATATTTTCTGCCACATCAATAGCAGCCTTAAGTGACGATGTATCCCAAGTGGTGTAAGCCTTAATTGTACCCACAAAGCCACCGTCCATTGTGATCGCAGTAATCGTTGCCTCACCCTGAGAAATAAAGGTTACCTCGCCTTTTTCGTTAACTGTTGCAATGCTTTCATCACTGCTGGAATAAATGCAATCCTTAACAAGAGTTACTGATGTAGTTGAATTTGCATCGTTTTGAATTATTGGATTAAGCTTTACAACCTGTGACGGAGCACCGAATACTCTATCCTGCTCAAAGGATACACCGGTTGCTGCTGCTCTTACAAAGGATACATAAACGCTGGCACTGAAGCTTTCGTTCCTTACATTTTTAACTGTGCAGGTAATAAGTGTTGCGCCTGCTGTTGCCTTTGTGTTTGTAACAGTACCGTTTTCGTTAACAGTAATATCAGGATTTGATGAGGTCCATGTCATTTCGGCATAAACTGAATTAGCCGGATAAATATTAGGAATAAGGTTAACTGTTTTGCCGTTAATTGACAAGGTGTTGTAATAACGGATAAAGCCCTCATTTACAACGCTGACATTTGTGTCCTCCTCAAGCTGAATAGCAATTCCTGTTGTTGGAATATACTCAACAAGGGAGTTATATGCCTCGTCAAGTCTTGCAAGCATTTCGTTAACCTCTGCCTGAGTAGCCTTTTGCTCGTTAACCATTGTCTTTGCCTCGGCAACTACTACTGCAAGAGCATCAAGGGATTCCTGAGTATAAGTGTATTTATCCTTAACATTTTCAATAAGATTTGCGTATTGAAGCTGTCTTGTGGCAAGTGTTTGGAAATCGGTAATTACAGTAATTTTAACCGAATCAATCTTACCGCCGTCAAGAGTTTTACCGGTTACATAGGCAGTACCCTTGTCAACAGGAGTAATAACACCACTTTGATTTACCTTAACAACATTTTCGTCTGTGGAGCTCCAGTTAATTGTCTGGAATACGCCACCGTCGATTGTATAGTCAAGCTGCTTGCTTGATGCAGTTGCATACATAGTTTCGCTTGTGCTTGCTATATCAAAGGATTTTACTGTATTATCTGCCAGCACAACTGATAATGTTCTTGTATATTCTCTGTCATACTGGTCTGTGTATTTTACGGTAACAATCGCCCAAGCACCGTCGTTCTTTGACGGGGAAAGGGTAATCTTGCCGTCCTCGGAAATTGTTGAGTTCATTTGATGCTGTGAATCAACCGTCCATGCTACCGACTTATACATAGCATTTGACGGATAAGCAGTAGGTGTAAGTGTTACGCCGTTATAGTTGTTCATACCGGTATATCCACTTGAAAGGTTAACCGACAATGCATCGTTAGTTGATACCGTGCCTGTTGCCACAGTTGTTGGATTGCTGACAGATGTTGCCTTCTTGTATGTAGCATAAGTTACATAAATATTCTCTACCTTAACAAAAGGACGCTCAATCATATTCCTGTAAGCAAAAACAAGCTCATCAACTGCTAAATCAATTTCCTCCTGTGATACGGAAACATTGTTCATAATTGCTTCGCCGTTTTCATATGCCCTAACAAACTTCATACCGTATGAATATTCGTACTGTGTATAATCAACATCTTTGTAATCATCAAGAGCCTTTTTAAGCTGACTTCTGTCACCGGCACAGGAAACAATACATTCTGCCGATACACCACCGTCGTAGGAAACGGCACGAACAACTGTTGAGCCTGCGTCAACAAAATTAACCTTACCTGTTTGGTCAACTGTTGCAACGCTCTCATCGTCTGACTCCCAGTAGTAATCCTGAATACTTGCAGCACCGATATGAGTCATTGATGTACCGGTTGGATAAACAGTACATGTAAGCTGATAATCTGTGCCGATATTGCCTGAAAGTGTATCCTGTGAAAGCCTTAATTCCGTAACAGGATAACGGGCAAATGATACCCAAACAGAGTCGCTGTATTCTATTCCAAAGTGGTCTGTTACGGTACAGGTAATACTGCCGTAGCAGGACTTATTAACTGTTGGTGAGCACTTACCGTCTGATGTTACGGAAATATCTGATGTTGACGATGTCCACTCAACCTTTTCGTATGAGCCGTTATTTGGATAAAGCCTAATGTTAAGGTCAAGGACTGCGTTTTGGTACTTGATGCCCTCCTTAAGCAGACTTAAGTCATACTGATAAAATTCCTGTGTTTGCTCACCGTCAAGGTAAAGCTCTACCTTTTGGATGTAATTATATTTTTCAAGGCTGTTATATGCCTTTTCAAGCTCAACTACCATTGCGTCAACCTGTGACTGTGATGAATTGCGAGCGTCAAGCATTTTCTGTGCCTTTGTCATTGCAGCAGTATATACTGCCCAAGAGTCAGGGTAGTAGTTAACCTCGTTAAGCGAAAGGTCATTATACTGTGCAACAAGAAGCTCAAGTGCTGTGTAGTTGGTAACAACATTTACTTGGCAGGAGGCCTTATATCCACCGTCATATGATGTTGCATAAATAACGCAATCGCCACCGGCAACAAATGTAACCTTACCTGTTTGGTCAACGGTTGCAACTGCCTCATTGCTGGACTCCCAATATACATCACGGCAGCTTGCTCCGATACCCACTGTGCCTGTTGGCCTTACTGTTGCAGTAATCTGCCTGCTTTCGCCCACAAGTCCCTCTGAAATATTAGTAGTATCAAGAGAAATGCTTGTTGCAAGGACTCTTGCAAATGTAAGGAAAACCGTGTCTGTGGTTTTTGTGCCAAGATAGTCTGTTACAGTGCAGGTAATCATTGCAGAGCAGGGGTCGTTTGATGCAGGAGTGCATCTGCCGTTTTTGTCAACAATGATACCGTCGTTTGAAGATGTCCACTCAATATTGCTATACATTGCCTTTGCAGGCTTAAGCTTATAGCCCAAATCATAGCTGTACTTTGTGTAATTTGTTGCAGCACCAACCTTAACGGTTATATGCTTACTATCAAGAGGCTGATTATCCTTTGACAAAATTTCAACCTCGGAAATACCGATAAAGCCACCAACCTTGTAGAAGGAATAAAGCAGCTCCTCTGCATATGTGTCGCAGGTTGTTTGTGATGACATTGGCTCATCATAAAGAACGTAGTACGCCAAGTCAAGCTTCTTCATATAATCCTTGTATAAATCCTTGTTTTCGCTTGTTCTTCTAACGATTGTTTTGTCGCAGAGGTCAACGATTTTTTCAAGTCTTTCCTTATCGGGATATACTGTAACCTCACAGGTGTCGATAAATCCACCGTCGGCAGACACACAGGTAAGTGTTGCAGTACCCACATCAACTGCTGTTAATACTGCGTCACGGTTACTGTTGTTCTGTGGCTCAACTGTGAATACCGATTCATCGCTGGAGTACCAGTTACATTTGTAGCAGGCACCGTATGTACCATTTGAGCCGTCAAAGGTGATTGAGTGAGTAGCCTGGGCAGTTTTGCCCTTGTCAATAGAAATTGACTCTTGGTCAATAGTATTTGATGTTACATAATTCTTTGTTACACAAACGGTAACAACATTTGATTTTACTCTGCCGTCCTCTGATGTGGCATAAACATTAAAGGTGTCGGCTGACTCGTGAGCCGGCTTTTGCTTAACAGCAATATCGTGAGAATCCTCGCTGACTGTTCCCTGATAATTTGTATTATCAACAACCCACTTCAAATTCTTATTTGATGCGTTGTCAGGAGTGATGGCTGCTGTAAGCTTTGCACCTGCTCCGTTGTAAGCACCACCTGCGTGAACGGTTGCATAGGTCGTTACCTCGCCGTTAATGGTAACTGTTTTAATTGATTTAAGTGATGCTGTTGCGTCACCTGTTTTGCCTGTTACGGTAACAACAATATCGTCAATAGGGATACCGTTTGTTACATCAAGCTTGCCGATATATGAGGAAATCTCGTAAAATCTGTCGGCAGAAACCCAGTAGCCTGTCATTGCCTTAACAACGATAGTACACTTACCACCGTCAAGAACAACATAGTGACCCCTTGAGTCAATCTGTCCTATGCCGTCTGTGGCAGGATTTTCAGCATCTGCCCAGGAATATGTTGGATTGCCCTCTTCGTCCTCGCCTGTTAAGATACCCCAGGTGATATAAAGATTATCCGACTCGGCAACACGCTTTGGAAATACAGAATATGTAAAGTCTGTTTCCTCACCCATTTCAAGATATGAGTCGCCTGTTATTTCAACATCCGACAGGTACTTACCGGTTTTACCTGTAATTGTAATTTCAAACTGCTTTTTAACATTATTGGCAGCAGAGGTTGCATAGATTATGCATTTTTGGCTTGAAAGATTGCCAAGTGAGCCACCTGCATCTCTGCCGGTAACAATACCTGTTTTCGGGTCAACGCTGGCAACATTTGTGTCTGATGACTCCCAGGTAATATCCGATGTATCACCGATTTCCGGCTGAATATCGGTAACGGTAAGCTGAATTTGTGCACCCTCCTGTACCTTTTCGGGACCTTCAATTCTAAAGTCGGTAAGAGGCTTCGCCTCCACAACATCAAAGGTGATTGTGTCGTTATATACAAACTGAAGAATAAGATTGCCCAAAATTTCAACAGCAGTTGCAGTAAGCTGAACAGGGTCGGCTGCGTCCTGTGCAATATCCTTAATTGCAAAGCAAACATCAAGAATAGCAGCCAGCACAGTTCTGTTCATATCAATGCCCACATAGTCAATCAAAATACCTGCAATCTTGTCGGTATTGATTGTGCCTGTGTTATCAAGCTGATAGAAGTAGTTAACAAGCTTGAGTATGCCCTGAATTACCTGCTCGGTATCTGGGGATACCATAATCGTTACCTTGCCGGTGTTCTTAAAGGTTACAAGACCACTGTCGTTAACTGTTGCAACAACCTTGCCCTGGTCAAAAACCGATGAGCTTTTAACGGAATATACTACTCCGTATTTAAGCCTAACAGGAGTTGTTACTGCCTGAAGCTGAACTGTTGAACCCTTTGCTACTGTTGTATTTATCTGTGATTTATTTGTAATATGAGTACCGTTTGGAAGTACATTTGCGTACCATTCATCATTTTTAAGCACGCAAACATTTACGAAGTCGTCGTCCAGCACCGTGCCGTCTGACGCAATAAGCTGAACATGAATATTTGAGTTAATATTGTCAAGATAATATCTTAAGGAGTCGATAAGCTCGCCCTTGTATGACTCAATATACTGAGCAAGGATTGAATCCGAGCCAAATAAGTCCTCAACGATAGTAACGATTTCCTCTGTATCCATTGTGTCAACATTAACCTTGTCATTGAACAACACCTTTTCTATGGCAGAAGCAATAATGTTGCCTACAAGTGGGATAGACCTAACCTCGTTATCAATCCATGTGTGGATAACTGCACCCTTTGATGAGTCAAAGGCTTTAACTACGCCCTCCTGTGTTACATCAACAAGAGTAGGAGTTTCGCTATACCACTTGATTTTGTAGTTGTTAGGAAGCTCTGTATCAATAGGATTCCATGTAAGCTCCAGCTCCTGACCTTCTTTCATATACTCGATATACTTGCTTTCGCCGTCCTCTGCGAAGGTTGGAACTATTGTGCCTGATTCCTTATAGAAAAGCTCAATGTCGTAATAGCCCACAACACCGTCGGCTGCAAAGGCAGCAGTGGCAGGAAGCAGACCGGAAAACGACATAAGCACTGCAAGGATAATACTGATTATCCTTTTTGATGTAAGGCTCTTTTTCATACAATCTCTCCTTTAGTTAGTACTTAATTACAAATAAACCTAATAATCCTATTTTAAAAATAACTATTAGTATATAAATTATATACTAAAGGAAAACAAAATGCAATAATTCCCAACCAAAAATATTAACAAACTTTTAACTGCTTTGTTGTCTATTATTACCAAAAGGAGAGCCGGCTCCCCTTTTAATGTAATAAAGGGGAGCTGTCACGAAGTGACTGAGGGGATAAAAGGTAATTTTACAATCCCTCCGAGTTGCTATCGCAACCCACCTCCCTTTGCACAAGGGAGGCAAAAAGGTATTACAAAAAAAACGACGAATTGAATTTCCAATTCGTCGTTTTTTTATTATTACCTAAGGGAGATTGTAGGGGAGGAGCAAGCCCCTCCCCTACTTCATTTAAAATGTTTGGATTACTCTTTATAGCCTATCCAGTGCCTGCTGAATATCGGCAATAATATCGTCTGCATCCTCAATACCAACGCTGAAGCGAATAAGGTCCGGGCTTACACCACATTCCTCAAGCTGCTCGTTAGTAAGCTGACGGTGAGTTGTTGATGCAGGGTGCAGGCAGCAGGTACGAGCATCTGCCACATGAGTAACGATTGCTGCAAGCTTCAACGAATCCATAAACACGGTAGCAGCCTCTCTGCCACCCTTAACACCAAAGGATACAACACCACAGGTGCCCTTTGGCATATATTTTTGAGCAAGGGCATACTGCTCATCATCCTCAAGCATAGCACATTTTACCCAGTTGATTTTGTCGTTACCCTTAAGATATTCAGCAACCTTTTTTGCATTTTCACAATGCCTTTGAACTCTTAAATGGAGAGTTTCAAGCCCAACATTAAGGAGGAAGGCATTTTGTGGAGCAGGGATTGAGCCCAAATCACGCATAAGCTGAACGGTTGCCTTTGTAATGTAAGCACCCTTGCCAAAGGTTTCTGTATATGTGATACCGTGGTAGCTATCATCAGGAGTAGTAAGACCGGGGAATTTGTCATTCTGCGTCCAGTCAAAATTACCTGAATCAACGATTACGCCACCGATTGTTGATGCGTGACCCTCCATATATTTTGTGGTGGAGTGAGTAACAATGTCACAGCCAAATTCAAAGGGACGGCAGTTAATGGGTGTGGCAAAGGTGTTGTCAATAATCAACGGTACACCGTTTTTATGAGCAACACTTGCAAATCTTTCAATATCAAGAATATCAAGGCTTGGGTTAGAGATTGTTTCGCCGAAAACTGCCTTTGTGTTAGGCTTAAAGGCAGCCTGAATTTCCTCCTCTGTTGCCTGTGGGCTAACAAAGGTAAAATCAATACCAAGCTTTCTCATAGTAACATTGAACAAATTAAATGTACCACCGTAAATTGCAGAGGAGGACACAATATGGTCCCCTGCCTGTGCAATGTTAAAAACAGCATAAAAGTTTGCTGCCTGACCACTTGATGTGAGCATTCCTGCCACACCACCCTCAAGCATAGCGATTTTTTGTGCTGCGTAATCGCAGGTTGGATTTTGAAGACGGGAATAGAAATAGCCTGACTTTTTAAGGTCAAACAAATCGCCCATTTCCTCACTGCTGTCATATTTGTAGGTTGTGCTTTGGATAATGGGAATAACTCTCGGCTCCCCGTTTTTTGGCTCATAGCCTCCCTGAACACAAATGCTGTCTAAATTCATTTTTATCGTCCTTTGCTAATTAGTTTTTTGCTTTCAGTCAAGTACCTCTTTGATAGCGTTTAGAAGGTCGTCATATTCCTCAAAGGCCTTGTATTGTGGGTAATCAGCCTTAATCTGCTCTGTGCTACGGAATAAGAAGCCTGCCTTAGAAGCCTCAATCATACCTAAATCGTTGTGACTGTCGCCACTTGCAATTGTGTTAAAGCCCATTGCGTGAAGGGACTTAACAGTAGTGTACTTTGATTTTTCGCAACGCATTTTATAGCCTGTGATTTCGCCGTTATCTGCAACCTCAAGAGTGTTGCAGAAAATTGTGGGATAGCCCAGCTTTTTCATAAGTGGTCCTGCAAACTGTGAAAATGTGTCGCTGACAATAATCACCTGTGTGATTGAACGAAGCTCGTCTAAAAACTCCTTTGCACCGGGCATTGGGTCGATTTTAGAAATAGTTTCCTGAATTTCCTTTAATCCAAGTCCGTGCTCCTTTAATATACCGATACGGTAATTCATAAGCTTGTCGTAATCAGGCTCATCTCTTGTAGTCTTTTTAAGCTCGGGAATATTTGTTTCCTCAGCAAATGCAATCCAAATTTCAGGAACTAACACGCCCTCAAGGTCTAAACATACAATATCCATTATTAGTACTCCTCTATGTCATTATTATTTAAAGTAGTTTACGCCACTTTCAAAGATTTTCATATCCTTTTCAAACGGCACATTAGCATAAAGACTGTCGCCCTTACGCTCACTGTGACCCATTTTACCAAGCACTCTGCCGTCAGGAGAGGTGATACCCTCAACTGCACAAACAGAGCCGTTTGGATTAAAGGGCATATCTGCAACAGGTGTACCCTCAAGATTAACATACTGTGTGGCAACCTGTCCGTTTTCAATAAGCTTTTTCATTACATCGTCATTAGCAACAAATCTGCCTTCGCCGTGGCTGATTGGCACTGCAAACATATCGCCGGCATTAACACTGCTAAACCAAGGTGATTTAACGCTTGATACTCTTGTGTATGCCACAGAGGAAATATGTCTGCCGATAGTGTTAAATGTGAGAGTGGGGTCTGTGTCCTTAATATCTCTAATCTCGCCGTATGGCACAAGACCAAGCTTGATAAGTGCCTGGAAGCCGTTACAAATACCAAGCATTAAGCCGTCACGACAGTTAAGAAGCTTTGTAACAGCCTCCTTAACCTTTGGATTTCTAAAGGTTGTGGCAATAAATTTACCTGAGCCCTCCGGCTCGTCACCACCACTGAATCCACCGGGCAGCATAATGATTTGCGATGACTCAATCTCCTTAACCATCTTATCAATAGTTTCGTTAATATCTGCTGATGAAAGGTTGTTAACCACAAGGATTGAAGCTTCTGCTCCTGCCTTTTCAAAGGCTCTTGCAGAATCAATCTCGCAGTTTGTACCCGGGAAAGCAGGGATAAATACCTTTGGCCTTGCCACCTTGCTTTTAGCAACAAAGATTGAACGCTCCTTGTAAAGAGGAACATCATAGGGCATTTTTGCCTCCTTGCCTGAATCGGTAGCAAATACCTTTTCAAGCTTACCTGTCCACGCATCAATAAGCTCGTCAACAGTTTGAACAACACCGTCTATAATGAAAATTCCGTTATCGTTTGTTGTACCGAGAGTAATGCCGTCAAAATCACAGCCGTCGGCAAGCTCCACAACAAAGGAAGCCTCCTTGGCAGCAAACAATGTTTCCTTATCAAGACCCTGTGCAAAGGTAAAGCCTGTTTTGTTACCGAATGCCATTTTGCAAACACAGGCTGCTGCACCACCCTCTTTAACTACTGATGCAGAAAGAATACTGCCGTTTCTTACACCCTCATAAACCTTAACCATAAGGCTCATTGCATTTTCAAAATCAGGAAGTCCTGTGCTTTCGTCCACAGGGAGAGGAAGAAGCTTAACTGTTGAGCCTGTTCTCTTGAACTGTGATGATACTGTTTTGGACGCCTCACTCATACCCACAGCAAAGGATACCAAGGTAGGAGGCACATCAAGGTCGTTAAAGGAGCCACTCATTGAGTCCTTGCCACCGATTGACGGACATTTGTAACCTACCTGTGCCTTTAACGCACCAAGGAGAGCAGCAGTAGGCTTACCCCAACGAGCAGGTACATCGTTAAGTCTTTCAAAATATTCCTGGAAGGTGAGCCTTGCCTGTGACGGGTCACAGCCCACAGCAGCCAGCTTTGCCAATGATTCGGAAACGGCAAAGGCAGCAGAATGGAAGGGTGACCAACGGGAAAGCTTTGGAATAAAGCCGTAGGACATTACTGTTGCAGTATCGGTTTCACCCTCAAGAAGTGGGATTTTTGCCACCATTGCTTCCTCAGGAGTAAGTTGATATTTGCCGGCATAGGGCATAAGCACCGTGCCTGCACCGATTGATGAGTCAAATCTTTCCACAAGACCCTTTTGTGAGCAAACCTCCAAACGAGAAAGGTTAGCCTTAAGAGCCTGTGCGTTGTCAAGACCTGCCAAGCAATCAGGCACCTGCTTTGTATAATTCTTTGTATCGTCAACGGCAGTAATCTCTACCTTAGCGTGCTGAGTTACACCGTTGGTGTTAAGGAAATCACGGCTGAGGCTTACAATCTTATCGCCTCTCCATGTCATTTCAAGCCTGTTATCGGAGGTAACAACTGCAACAGGTGTTGCCTCAAGATTTTCCTCCCTTGCAAGAGAAATGAATTTATCAACATCTGCCTTGTCAAGCACAACTGCCATCCTTTCCTGTGATTCGGAAATAGCAAGCTCTGTGCCGTCAAGGCCGTCATATTTCTTGGGTACCTTATCAAGATCAATTTTTAAGCCGTCTGCTAACTCGCCGATTGCAACGGAAACACCACCTGCGCCGAAATCGTTACAGCGCTTAATCATCCTTGCAACCTCGCCACGACGGAATAATCTTTGAATTTTACGCTCTGTGGGTGGGTTACCCTTTTGTACCTCTGCACCACAGGTTTCAATAGACATTGAGTTATGAGCCTTTGATGAGCCTGTTGCACCACCACAGCCGTCACGGCCTGTGCGACCACCTAAAAGAACGATAACATCATCCTCCTGTGGACACTCTCTTTTAACATTATCCTTTGGTGATGCGCCGATAACAGCACCTATCTCCATCCTTTTTGCAACATAGCCCTCGTCGTAAAGCTCTGTTACCTGACCTGTTGCAAGGCCGATTTGGTTACCGTAGCTGGAATATCCTGCTGCTGCACCGGTAGTAATCTTGCTTTGAGGAAGCTTTGCGTCAAGTGTTTCCTCAAAGGGAGTTGTCGGGTCGCCGGAGCCTGTTACACGCATTGCCTGATAAACATATGCTCTGCCTGACAGTGGGTCACGGATAGCACCACCAAGGCAGGTTGCTGCGCCACCGAATGGCTCAATCTCTGTTGGGTGGTTATGGGTTTCGTTCTTAAACTGAACAAGCCACTGCTCCTCCCTGCCATCAATAATTACAGGCACCTGAATTGAGCAGGCATTGATTTCGTCACTTTCGTCAAGGTTGTTAACAAGGCCTCTCTTTTTTAACACCTTTGTGCCGATGCAGGCCATATCCATAAGGCAAACAATCTTATCTCTGTCGCCGTAAACCTCCTTGCGAATATCAAAATATTCCTCAAGTGCATCGTTGATTGCCTTGTTATATTTGCTTTCGTTAATCTTAATTTCGTCAAGCTCCGTAGCAAAGGTTGTGTGACGGCAATGGTCCGACCAATATGTGTCAATAACCTTCAGCTCTGTTAAGCTTGGATTACGCTTTTCATCGTTTTTAAAGTAATCCCTTACCCAGCACAAATCTGCTACGCTCATTGCAAATCCCATTGATGCGTGGTACTGTGCAATTTCCCGGTCAGTCTTTTTGATAAAGCCTGTAATACGCATAATATCGTCAGGCATTTTTGTTTTAATATCAAGGGTGTCGGGCATATGGAAGGACGCTTCTCTTGACTCAACAGGGTTGATTATGTATGACTTTATCTTGTCAAAATCACTGTCAGAAATATCGCCCTTAACTGCAATAACCTTAGCCGATGCAACATCAGGTCTTTCACCGGCAGTAAGAAGCTGAATACACTGTGCTGCCGAATCTGCCCTTTGGTCATACTGACCCGGCAGGTATTCCGTTGCAAAATACCTCCAGTCCTGCTCCATAGTCAGCTCATAGTACACATTGTCAAGATTAGGCTCTGACAGAATGGTTGTAACAGCCTTTTGGAATTCCTCCTCGCTTAAGCCCTGTGCGTCGTAACGGTTAATAATTCTTAAGTCCTCAA
>CAMFYM010000031.1 GCA_946002045.1 uncultured Clostridia bacterium
TAAGGGCAAATCAGCCAATTTGAACCACGGTTCGGATTACTCTTTATTGCCTAGACTATCTTCTGTGAATTGTTCCCTCTCGGAAGCCCTCCTGCTTAAAGCAAACTCCAACGCTTCTTAAGAGAATTACCAAATCAAGCTTAAGTGACCAGTTGTCACAATAAAGCTTATCAAACTTCATTTTTTTCATAAGTGATATTTCATCACGGCCACTGATTTGTGCCAAGCCTGTCAGCCCCGGTCTGTAACGATATACTCCGTATTCAAGACGAAGTCGGTGTGCCCTCATTTCAGATGAGATAAGAGGTCTTGGACCCACAAAGCTCATATCACCCTTTAGTATATTCCAAAGCTGTGGCAGCTCATCAAGGCTTGTTTTCCTTAAAAAGCGTCCAACCTTTGTGATGTATTTGTCAGGATTTTCAAGCTGTCCAGTTGCAACATTAGGTGTGTTATTCCTCATTGTTTGGAATTTATAAATTTTAAATGGCTTTCCTCGCCTGCCTCTGCGCTCGTGAGAAAAGAACACGCTTGTGTCGGGAGTAAGCAAATTAGCAATACATATTACCAAAAACAATGGTGAAAGGATTATCAGTGCCGTAAAAGACATCACTATATCAAAAAGTCTTTTGAACTTTGTAGGTGCAAAATATTTTTTAAAAAATCTTTTCATAACAAATATCCTTTATTCGTGGTAGGCTGAAAATTCCTGCCAACCGTAAATAATCAATATGATGTATTAAATCCCAATGATTATACCACATATATTCTAAATATGCAATTTTTTTATAATAATTTTAATTAGTATTTACAAAAATGTAATTATTATATATAATAGTGTAACAATATTTTAGAGGTGCAAATATGAAAAAAATAATTAGTATAGTTTTATGCATTGCATTTATCTGCTTAACTTTTGCAGGATGCTCGGGTCCTAATGCAGATATGACTGAGAAAAATATCACGCAAACCGTTGATGTTGTTGAAGCAGCATTAAAGGATTTTGATACTGAAAAGCTGGGCAAATATGTTAATTCCCCCACTCTTTCAATCATCGGCAAGTATGCAAACAAGCACAAGCAATTTCAGGAGCTCGGAAAGGCTATATTTAAAAATCTTGAAATTGATGTAAAAAGCATTAACATTGACGAAAAAACCGTAACTGTATCTGTTTCAAACAAGGATTTAACAGAGGTTGCGTCTAACTTTGTAACATCATTAAACGACCAGTACACAGCCTTTCAGCTTATTTCAATGCTTAACGATGAAAGCTTCCTTGATGTAAATCTTGCTCAATTATGTGAGGAAATCGACAAGGCTGAAATGATAAGTGAGCCTGTTGAGGTAACATTAACAATTACCCCTAACGGAAAAAATCTTATATTTACCTTTGACGAAAAGGCAGAAAACTCCGTGTCCGGCGGAGCACTTTCCGAAATAAAAAGGATTTATTCAGGTTCATAATTATTTATATAAAATGTAGTGACATACAATCTTTTTTATGATACAATGCTATTTGGTATTATTTTTTGAGGTGTAACTTTATGGCAAATAAATTTTTAACAGCAATTTTCGGCGATTACTCCCAAAAGGAAGTAAAGCGTGTAAAAAAGATTTCCAACAAGGTTCTTGCCCTTGAGGAAAAATATCAAGCTATGACCGATAAAGAGCTCACATCACAAACAGAAATATTGAAGGGTCGCCTTGCTAACGGCGAAACTCTTGACGATATTTTGCCTGACGCATTTGCAGTATGCCGCGAGGGTGCTTGGCGTGTGCTTGGTATGAAGCACTTTGAGGTGCAGATTATCGGTGGTATTGTTCTTCACCAAGGCAGAATTGCAGAAATGAAAACAGGTGAAGGTAAAACTCTTGTTGCTACACTCCCTGCTTATTTGAATGCACTTACAGGCGAGGGTGTTCACATTGTTACGGTTAATGATTACCTTGCAAAGCGTGACTCTGAGTGGATGGGCAAGCTTTATCGTTTCCTTGGCTTAGAGGTTGGTCTTATTATTCACGAAAAGACTAACGAACAGAGGAAGCAAGCATACAATGCCGATATTACATACGGCACAAACAACGAAATGGGCTTTGACTATCTTCGTGACAATATGGTGCAGTATAAGGAAGAAAAGGTACAGCGTGGACACAAATTTGCCATTGTGGACGAGGTTGACTCAATCCTTATTGATGAGGCTCGTACTCCACTTATAATTAGTGGTAAGGGTGAACAGTCCACTGACCTTTACAGACAGGCTAATGTTTTTGCAAGAACACTTAAAATGGTTAAGGTTGCAAAAATGGACGAAAAGCAGGACACAGAGTCAACATACGATGGCGACTATGTAGTTGATGAAAAGGCTAAAACTGCAACTCTTACTCAAGACGGTGTTAAAAAGGCAGAGGAATTTTTCCATGTTCAAAACCTTATGGAAATGGAAAACTCCACTCTTCTTCACCACATTAACCAAGCAATCAAGGCTAACGGTGTTATGAGAAGAGATATTGACTATGTTGTTACAGACGGTCAGGTTAAAATCGTTGACGAATTTACAGGTCGTATTATGGAGGGCCGTAGATATAACGAGGGATTACACCAGGCTATTGAGGCGAAGGAGGGTGTAAAGGTTGAGCATGAAAGCAAGACCCTTGCAACAATCACCTTCCAAAACTATTTCCGTCTTTACAAAAAGCTTTCAGGTATGACAGGTACTGCCTCAACAGAATCCAGTGAGTTTTCTGAAATCTACAAGCTTGATGTTGTAGAGATTCCTACAAACAAGCCTCTTGCAAGGATTGACCATCCGGATGTTATTTTCCAAACAGAGAATGCTAAATTCAATAACGCAATAGACCAAATCAGAGCCTGTCACGAAAAAGGACAACCGGTGCTTGTTGGTACAATCAGCATTGAAAAGAGTGAGCATCTTTCAAAGCTTCTTAAAAAAGCAAGAATACCACACAATGTGCTCAATGCTAAAAATCATGAGCGTGAGGCAGAAATTATTGCACAGGCAGGTAAATTAGGTGCTGTTACAATAGCAACTAATATGGCAGGCCGTGGTACAGATATTATGCTTGGTGGTAACGCAGAATACCTTGCTAAGTCGGAAATGAGAAGAATGCAATTTTCCGACGAGCTTATTGCTGAGGCAACAGGCTTTGCAGAAACAGATAATGAAGAAATCCTAAATGCAAGAAAAACATTCCAAGAGCTTGAGGCAAAGTACAAGGAAGAAATTCAAGAAGAGGCAGACAAGGTTCGTGAGGCAGGTGGCTTGTTCATTCTTGGTACAGAGCGTCACGACTCTCGCCGTATTGATAACCAGCTTAGAGGTCGTTCCGGCAGACAGGGTGACCCGGGTGAAAGTCAGTTCTATCTCTCCTGCGAGGATGACCTTATGCGCCTGTTCGGTGGCGACAGAATGCAGCTTATGATGAGCAGACTTTCTGATGACGAAAATATGCCTGTTCCTTCAAAGATGATTTCAAGAACCGTTGAATCGGCACAGAAAAAGGTTGAGGGAAGAAACTTCGGTATTCGTAAAAATACACTTCAGTATGACGATGTTATGAATCGTCAAAGACAGCTTATCTATCAGCAGAGAGATCAGGTTCTTGACGGAATTGATTTAACAGATAAAATCCTTGCTATGCTTGACACTAACATTGATGAAAATGTTAAGAATTATCTTGCAGGTGACAACAAGGAAGATTGGAATATTGAAGGTCTTAAGGAAAAATATAAGGGCTGGCTTACTGTTGACGATGACTTTGAGGATGTTGACCTTATGTCAGTTGACAACACCATAGAGCTTTTAACAGACAGAGGTCACCGTGTTCTTGATGAAAAGAGAGAAATTTTGGGCGATGAAATGTTCCAGGATTTTGAAAGAATGGTGCTTTTGAGAAATGTTGATACTCTTTGGATGGATCACATTGACGCAATGGACGATTTGAAGCAGGGCATCGGCCTTAGAGCATATGCACAGCAGGACCCTGTTGTTGCATTCCGTATGGAGTCATACGATATGTTCGACGAAATGACTGCATCAATCCGTGAAAACACTGTTCAAATGATGCTTACACTTATGCCGAGAAGGCGTGAGGATGTTGAGAGAAAGGCTGTAGCAAAGGTAACAGCAACATCAGCAGGTGGCGATGATACAGTAAAGCAGGCACCCGTTCGCAAGGGTAACAAGGTTGGTCCAAATGATCCGTGCCCATGTGGTTCAGGCAAGAAATACAAAAAGTGCTGTGGTGCTCCCGGCAAGCAAGACTGACAAATAGTACAGTAAAGCTCCCAAGGAATTAACCTTGGGAGCTTTTTTATTACCCCTGAAATAATAACAAAAACTACGAGAGAAAATTTAATATTACACATAAAAAAGCACACGAATTAAATCGTGTGCTTTGTGTTTGAAATTATTAGTCTGCTGTGTAAGGAAGAAGTGCAACGTGTCTTGCTCTTTTGATAGCTGTTGTAAGCTCTCTCTGGTGCTTTGCACATGTACCTGTTACACGACGAGGAAGAATCTTTGCTCTTTCAGAAACAAATCTCTTGAGTCTTGTAACATCCTTGTAGTCGATTTCTTCAACCTTTTCTACACAGAAAACACAAACCTTCTTGCGACCTTTGCGTGGTCCGTTGGCTTTATTATATGCCATAGTTAGTTTCCTCCTTTAAAATGGTAAATCGTCGTCATCATCAACGATTTCTTCAAAATCTGAATTGTCAGCACTTGCATAGCTTGGTGCAGGCTGTGAGAATGCAGGATTAACTGTTCCGCTTTCTGCCTTTGAGCCACAGAACGAAACATTGTTAGCAACAACTGAAACTGACTTTCTCTTGTTACCGTCCTTATCGGTAAAGTTCTCTGTTTGTATTGAACCTTCAATAGCAATCATTGAACCCTTGTGGAAGTAACGAGAAATAAATTCTGCTGTTTGACGCCAAGCAGTAACATCAATAAAATCTGCACGCCTTTCTTCGCCCTTTGCCTGATAGTTTCTGTCGCAAGCGACTTGGAATCTTAAAACAGATACACCTGATGGTGTTGTTCTAAGCTCAGGGTCATAGGTTAATCTGCCCATAAGTACAACAGAGTTAATCATAATTCACCCTCCATTACTCGCCTTTAGCGACAATAAGTGAACGAAGAACACCGTCTGTGATGTTGATTACACGGTCAAGCTCTGCAGGGAATGTTTCGTCACAAGCAAAATTAACAACCATGTAATAGCCCTCGTTCTCGTAGTTGATTGGATAAGCCAGCTTGCGCTTGCCCCATGTTTCAACTTCGCCAAGAGTGCCATTTTTGCTGATGAGGTCAGTGAACTTTTCTCTGAGTCTCTCAACATTCTCTTCTCCGTTTGCAAGAGAGAAAACTAATACGATTTCGTAATTCTTTAATGCCATTCTTCAGCACCTCCTTTTGGTCTTTTGGCCTATGCTTTTGCATAAGCAAGGATTGCCCTTGATTTCAAAGGCTTATGTATTATATCAAATAGTATGTGGCTTGTCAATAAATTTATTAACAAAACCTTATACATATTTAATTACATCAAAAATATTATCAATAGTAGGTATATTTGGATTAAGCTGTTGGTCCTTAAACCATCCGTAATTCATACGAATAACGCCCATACCCGATTGCAATGCACCCTGAATATCGTTAACAGGGTGGTCACCCACATAAATACACTGACTTGTATTGAGTCCTAATTTTTCTGCCGTGTAGGTGAAAATTGCAGGGTCAGGCTTGTGGATACCGATGTCGCCACTGACAACCACAATATCGCAAAGGTCACGAAGTCCACTTGTGTCCATCTTATGATTTTGCAAATATGACGGACCGTTAGTAATAACTCCTACTAAATATCCCCTGCTTTTCAGCTCACAAAGCAGCTGCCTTGACTCAGGAAAAACTACATTATAGTCACCGAATTTTGTGTCATAATGCTCTGCAAGAATTTTGCTTGACGGAGCGTCTGTCCAGCTCCAAAGGTCAATTAGTCCCTGACACCATTGCTCCCTATTAACATAACCACCATTGCCGGTAACTCTCATATCCTCTTTTCTTTTTTCTGCCTCCTGTGCTGAAATGCTTGGACAAAAATCAGCAATAAAGGCATCCATATATTTTTCAAAGGCAGCAGTTCTGTCCTGCAGAGTTTCGTCAAAATCAAATAATACTGCTTTTATCATAATTAAGCTGTGCTTTTAATTCATCAAGCGATGAAAACTCCTTTTCCTCTCTTAAATACCTAATAAGCTCAATCCTAACCTCTTGGTCATAAAGGTCACCGTCAAAACCGAAAATATGTGTTTCAGCCATGGGTGTTTCTACCCTCCAGGTTGGACGAACTCCTATATTTGTAAATGATTTATATTCACTGTCGCCGATAATTGTTACACTTTCGTACACTCCGAATTTAGGTATGATAAGACCCTGTGGAAAATGCTGATTGATTGTAGGAAAGCCGATTGTGCGTCCTCTTTTGTCGCCACTGACAACAACTGACTCAAAGGTGTAATTATATCCAAGCATATTATTGGCTAATTCAATATTACCCTCTGCTACTGCCTTTCTGATTCTTGTGGAGGAAATAGGCGCACCGTCAAAATCAAGATGCTCCAAAATTCTAACCCACACATCTTTTTCCTCAAGATAATTTCTTAAATCAAGGGCAGACCAGCCTGCATTTCTGCCAAAGCGAAAATTAAAGCCACAAAGTATCATACCTGCTTTGAATTTATCAAGAAGTATTTTTTCTATAAACTCCTCACCGGGCATATTTTTAAGCTGTTCAAAATCTGCAAAAACAGTGTTGGGAAATCTCTTTTCAAAAATACTTTTTTGCAGCAAGGAAAACTTATTATTAACGCAATAAATAATAACATTTTCAGCACCCGTAATAACAGTTTGGTGGGCACGGTGCATACCGTCAAAATCACCAAGGGCAACAGCTATTCTGTTTTTATTATTCAAATCACTCATATTATAATCTCATCTGACTAAAAGTCTTTTTACCGAAAGCTCCTGCTTTTCGCTATTTACCTCACCTAAGCCTAAAAACAGACCTTCGGGGGAATATACTCGAAATAAACCGTTTGTTGCTTTTATCTTAAGTCTGTCTAATGCAAGAGCACCACCGTTTGAAAAGCGTCTTGCCTGTGGTGCTGTGACTGCTACCCTACTGTATGGCTCAAGTATTTTTTCAATATCAATAACCAAATCATCAAAGGGTATGTTGTTATCCTTGCGATGCTGAAGCTCATCAAGAGTAACGCAATCATCAAGAGTAAAGCCCATGGCAAGTGTACGGTTAAGGCTTGTCATTACTGCTCCACATCCCAACTCTCTGCCTATATCGTCAATAAGCGTTCTTATGTAGGTGCCCTTTGAGCAAACAACATCAATAACATACTCATTTTCAAGACATTCCACAAGCTCTATTTTTTTTACCTCAACCTGCCTTGGCTGACGCTCAACCTCTATTCCTTTTCTTGCCAAATCATAAAGCCTTTGACCGTCAACGGAAACGGCAGAGTACATTGGTGGAACCTGTGAAATAACACCTCTAAAGGACGCAAGCACATTTTCTACATCCTCTTTTGTGGCATTAACCTTGTATTCACCGGTTACATTACCTGTAATGTCTAAGGTGTCGGTGGTTTTCCCAAGGACAAAGGCTGCACGGTAGCCCTTATCACTATCAGGCAGATAGTCAAGAAATCTTGTTGCGCCACCAATCATAACAGGCAAAACTCCTGTCGCCATAGGGTCAAGGGTACCGGTGTGACCTGCCTTGCGTGTTTTTGTAATTCCACGAATTTTTGCCACAACGCCAAAGGAGGTAATGTCCTTATCCTTATTCACACATATTATTCCTGTCATTTAAAAGCTCTCCACATTTCTCAACAAGCTTTTCTCTTGCCTCTCTAACACCACAATCAAATCTGCAGGCAGCTGCCTGTGGGTGACCGCCACCACCAAACATTTTTGCAAGCTGTGCTGCATTGACCGTTTCAAAGGTACGAATAGACGCCTTGCTGGTTCCATCAGGCTTTTCTCTGATAGTAATGCCTATTTCAACTCCCTCAATCTGTCTTGTTAAAGGAGCAATAGCCTCTGTTTCCTGCTCATTTGAGCCTGTAAGCTTATACATTTCCTGTGTAATGGTGATAACGGCAACACGCTCATTTTCATAAAAGCGCATAGAATCAAGAGCAAGCCGTTCAAGCCTTGCATATGTTTTTGTTTTATTTTCAAACATTACTCTGTTTATCCTGCCGTTATCTGCACCACAATCAATAAGCTGTGCTGCTGTGCGATAGGTATCTGCTGTGGTTGAAGCATAACGGAAGCAGCCTGTATCAGTTGTTAATCCTGTATAAAGGCAATTTGCTATTTCCTTATCAATATCTACACCCAGCTCTGTGATAACCTTATACATCAGCTGACAGGCAGCAGGCACATCCTCTAAAAGAAGGTAGTCGGCATACTCTGTGTTAGTTGAGTGGTGGTCAATACACATATCAATATGATACTCGCCCTCCAGTGAGCCTAACAGGTTTGTTGTGGCAACATCTACTGCCACAACATAATCCTGCTTAAATCTGATAGGCGCAATATCCTCATAAAGATAATCATACTTTTTAGGTATTTCGTCTGCGTTAACAACAGAACAAATCTTGCCTAATCGCATAAGAGCACGACAAAGTGCAAAGCCACTGCCTAATGTGTCGCCGTCAGGATGAGCGTGTGTTAATATTAAAATATTGTCTTGCTTCAATAAAATTTCAGCACACTGTTTAACATTTATCTTCATTGTTCAATTCCTTGATTTTTTCAAAAAGGTCCATACCCTTTTCAATAGAATCATCTGCAATAAATTTTAATTCGGGGCTTTTTCTAAGATGAAGTCTTGAGCCAAGCTGCTTTCTGATAAAGCCCTGGGCATTTTGCAAGCCTTTCGCAGAGCTTTTTGCAACCTCAATCCCCTCAATAGCACTGATATACACCTTTGCGTAGCTTAAATCGCCACTTACCTCAACCTTAACAACAGTAAGCATACCACTGATACGGGGGTCCTTAAGCTCACGCATAATAGAAATAATTTCTCTTTTTATATCTTCCGATATTCTGTCAATATGAAATCCTGCCATATCTTAGTCCCTGTATTCCTCAACAATGTATGCCTGAAGAATATCGCCTGCCTGAATATCATCCCAGCCCTCAAGACTGATACCACACTCATAGCCTGATGATACCTCCTTAACCTCGTCCTTAAAGCGCTTAAGGTTAGCAAGGCTGACATTGGCAATCTCCTTGCCGTTCCTGATAACTCTAACCTTACCGTTGCGCCTAATTGTACCGGAGGTAACAAGTGAGCCTGCGATAGTACCGGCAGAGGAGATTTTATAAACCTCTCTAACCTCAACCTCTCCTGTATCAACATCACGATACTTTGGAGCTCTCATACCACGCATTGCACGCTCAATATCTTCAATAGCATCATAAATAATATTGTATGTTTTAATTTCAATTCCGTCACGCTGTGCATTGTCTGACGCAATTTGGTCAACACCTGTATTAAATGCAACAATAATTGCATTTGACGCATTAGCAAGCATAACATCACTTTCGTTAACAGCGCCTACTGCACCGTGAACAATTCTTACCTTAACCTCGTCGTTCTCTATCTTAAGGAGTGACTGCTTAACTGCCTCAACAGAGCCTTGAACATCTGCCTTAACGATAATGTTAAGCTCCTTCATTTCACCCTCCTGAAGAGTATCAAAGAGAGTATCAAGAGTAACCTTCTGGAACAGCTTAAACTCCTCCTCCTTAGCCTGTGTCTTTCTCTGCTCAACAAGAGTTCTTGCAAGCTTTTCGTCAGAAACAGCGTTAAACTCATCACCACTCATAGGTGCTGAATCAAGACCCATAATCTCCACAGGAACAGACGGACCTGCCTGTGTGATTGGTCTGCCGTGATAATCTGTCATCGCTCTGATTTTACCGACAGATGTGCCTGCAACAATAATGTCGCCTGCGTGCAATGTACCCTTTTGAACAAGGAGTGTTGCAACAGGACCTCTGCCCTTATCAAGCTTTGCTTCAATAACAACACCCTTTGCAGTTCTGTCAGGATTTGCTTTAAGCTCTGCAACCTCTGCTACAAGGAGTATTGTCTCAAGCAGCTTGTCAATGCCCATTCTTGTTTTTGCAGAAACGGGAACACAGATAACATTGCCACCCCATTCCTCAGGAACAAGCTCGTGCTCTGTAAGCTGCTGCATAATTCTGTCAGGATTTGCACCCTCTTTATCCATTTTGTTGATAGCAACAATAATTTCAATGCCTGCTGCTTTTGCGTGGTTAATTGCCTCTACTGTCTGTGGCATAATACCGTCGTCGGCAGCAACAACAAGAACAGCAATATCTGTTGCCATAGCACCTCTTGCACGCATTGCAGTAAATGCTGCGTGACCCGGTGTATCAAGGAATGTAATCCTTTCACCGTTAACCTCAACCTGATAAGCACCGATAGCCTGAGTAATTCCACCTGCCTCTGTTGAAGTAACATCTGTATCACGGATTGCGTCAAGTATAGATGTTTTACCGTGGTCAACGTGACCCATTACGCAAACAACAGGAGGTCTGCTGATTGCGTTCTCATCATCCTCAACATCCTCTTCAATAATCTGTTCCTCAATGGAAACCTCTATCTTTTTCTTAACCTTTGCACCAAGCTCTGTTGCAACTATTTCTGCTGTGTCAAAGTCAATTACCTCATTAACAGTTGCCATTACGCCTAATACCATAAGCTTTTTGATAACCTCTGTTGCAGTCATCCTCAAAAGACTTGCAAGGTCGCCTACTGAAATTTCGTCAGGTACCTCAATAACAATCTGCTGCTTTTTCCTCTGCTCTGCAATACGGGCAAGACGCTGTGCCTCTGTCTCCTTCTTTGAGCGAGCGTGCATACCCTGTGGTTTTTTCTTTCTGTACTGCTTTGATTTTTGGCTGAGCTTTTGCTTCTTCTGGTAATCACCGATTTGTGATACAGGTGCAATATCCTCGTACTTTTGATTATATTTTTCAAGATCTACTGTGTTAACACGGGTGTCAACATGACGAGCCTCGCCCTTTGTCCTTGCCTGAGGAGTTTTTCCTGCCTTTTTCTTAGCACGCTCCTCCTCACGCTTTGCAGCCTGCTCTGCCATTTGCAAAATTGCTGCTTGGTTTTGATGCTTTTTATTTTCTGTCTTTTTGGATGTGCTTTGCTGTGGCTTTTTCTCTGTTTTCTTTTCTGCCTTAACGGCTGAATTGAAATATGAGTCAAAGCTCTTAACACTGTTATCCTGTGTCAGCTTATCAAAAAGAACATTAAGCTCATTTTCTTCAAGAACTGTATTTGCTTTTTTTGCAGGACCTTCACAATAATCACTGAGAATGTTAATAATATCTTTGTTTGTTTTTCCAAAATCCTTTGCTACATCGGAAACCTTAACCTTAATTACCATTCACACTTTCCTCCTGACTTAATAATTGAATAATTCTGTTTGAAATATTTTCGTTATTTACAGTCATAACACCTGCCCTGTAACCGATTGAATAATGTATGTCATCCATAGTGTAGGCAGTTTTTAATACTGTAACTCTTGCATTATGCTTTTGGGCTGTTTTTTCAAGCTCGTTAATCAGCCTTGGCGACACATCGCTGCAAAACAGCAGCAGCCTTGCCTTTTTCTTAACTATTGCCTGCTCTGCCATATCGTGACCCATAGAAAGCTCACCGGCTCTTCGAGCAAGACCTAACATTGAAATAACCTTATCATTATGCATTTTTCATTTCTTCTTCCATAGCGTTGTAAACCTCGTCACTAATCTGCATTGAAAATGCACGCTCAAAGGCCTTCTTTTTTCTTGCCTTTTTTAAGCAATCCTCATTTTTGCAAACATAGGCTCCTCTGCCTGACTTTTTGCCTGTAAGGTCAAGCGAAACATCGCCCTGTGGACTTTTTACAACACGCACAAGCTGACGCTTGTCAAACATTTCGCCACAGCCTGTGCACATTCTTAAAGGTATTTTTTTTGCTTTCATTTTTATCACCCGATATTATTCGCTGCCCTCAAAAAAGCCTGACTCAGGCTTAATATCAATATTCCAGCCTGTAAGTCTAACTGCAAGACGAACATTTTGTCCCTTGTTACCGATTGCAAGTGAAAGCTGATCATCCGGAACTGTTGCTCTGCAGGTTTTTGCATTCTCATCAATTATTTCGATTGAACAAACCTCTGACGGTGCCAGTGAAGCAGCTACAAATTCTGCCGGATCATCACTGTACTTAACAATATCAATCTTTTCTCCACCGAGAACCTCTACAATATTAGATACTCTCTGTCCTCTTGGACCGATGCAGGCACCTACCGGATCTACATCCTCATCCTTAGTATATACAGCGATTTTTGTTCTTGAGCCTGCCTCACGGGAAACTGATTTGATTTCGATTGTGCCGTCATAAATTTCAGGCACCTCCTGCTCAAACAAGCGACGAACTAATCCGGGATGAGTCCTTGATACAAGAAGCTTTGGTCCCTTGCCACCTTCCTTAACATCAACAACAAAAACCTTTACGCTTTCGCCCTCAGTATAAACCTCGCCGGGAACCTGCTCTGCCTTTGGAAGAGTTGTTCTGTTTTTGCCGATCTCAAGTGTTACATTGCCTGTGATTGGGTCAATTCTGTCAACCTTTGCAGTAATAAGCTCCTGTACCTTTGACTTGAACTCCTGATACATCTGTCCTCTTTCAGCCTCACGGATTGCTTGGCGAATAACCTGCTTTGCTGTTGTGGCAACAATTCTGCCAAAATCCTTTGTTTTGATTGGAATATCAATAGTTTTTCCAACCTTTGCAGATTTTCTTATAGCCTGTGCCTGCTCAAGAGTTAAATCTGTGTCAGGGTCCTCAATTTCCTCAACAACATTTTTTGTTGCATAAACCTTAATTTTCTGCTTTTCGGCGTCAATATCACAATGAACAATATCCTTGCCGTTAAAAGCATGCTTGCCACCGGCAGAAATAGCTGTTGAAATTTTCTCAAAAAGATATTCTGCAGGAATACCCTTTTCTGCCTCAAGCATTTTTACTGCCTCAAAAAATTCTTTACTCATTTTCCTATCATCCTTTCCCGATTAAATATGTGAATTATTTGTTTAAAAAATCATTGATGTCAAAATCATCAAGCTTAACATAAGAGGTATCCTTTTTTGTAACGGTTATTTCATTACCGTCAGGCAAGCTAACAGTAATTTCGCCGTTGCTGTAAGCCTTAAGCACACCGTTGAAATCTCTTACCTTTTCAATAGGGCGAATAAGTCGCATTATTATTTTTGCACCGATATATTTTTCAAAGTGACTGTCAGTAATAAGCTCCCTTTCTACACCGGGAGAGCTAACCTCCAAAAGATAGCTTTGAGCAATCGGGTCTGCCTCATCAAGTGGCTTTGTTATTGCGTGAGTTAAATCAACACAATCGTCGATTGACACTCCACCGTCCTTATCAATAAAGATACGCAAATACCAATCCGTACCCTCTTTAACAAAGCGAATGTCCCAAATTTCAAGACCTAATTCCTCTGCAAAGGGTGATACAATCTCATACACCTTTGAAACAGTATTGCCTTTCCCTGCCAAGTGAAAACCTCCTTTTATCTCTCAACAATAATATGAGAGTGGACCGACGGCCCACTCTCACCTTGAGATTATAAACTTACTATAAAGTATAATAGCACTTTTTTTAAAAATGTCAAGCATTTATTATATATCTGTCTCTTATACACATCTCCGAGCCCACGAGACGTAGAGG
>CAMFYM010000032.1 GCA_946002045.1 uncultured Clostridia bacterium
TATATATGCAATATAATAAAAAACAATAAAAAATTTGACAAACATCAAAAAAAATGTTAGAATAATATGCAATAGATTGCGAGAAAAGCCGAACTGTTGCAGTTCGGTTATTTTTTTGCAAAAGAATGGAGAGTATAATGAATTACGATTTAATTATTGTCGGCTCCGGACCGGCAGGTATTTTTACTGCACTGGAGCTAATCAGACACAATTCAACAAAAAAAATTCTTTTAATCGAAAAGGGCAAGCCGGTTGAGAAGAGGCACTGCCCTAAGGACAAGACCGGTCACTGTGTTAACTGCAAGCCAAGCTGTGCAATAACAACAGGATTTTCAGGTGCAGGTGCATTTTCCGACGGTAAGCTTAGCTTAAGCTATGAGGTTGGTGGAGATTTGCCTGATCTTATCGGCAGTGATTTTGCACAGGAGCTTATCGATTATACTGACAAGATTTATCTTGAATTTGGTGCAGACACAAAAATTGAAGGTGTTTACACAGGCGAAGCTATTAAGGAAATCAGAAAGAATGCAATTAAAGCAGGACTTAAGCTTGTAGATTGCCCTATTCGTCACTTGGGTACTGAAAAGGCACAGGAGCTTTATTACAGAATACAAACATATCTTGCTGATAACGGTGTAGATATGATGTTCTCGACAGAATGTAAAAATATCATTCTTGACGGACATACCTGCAAGGGCGTTATTATTGACGACAACGGCACTGACAGGGAAATTTTTGCAGACGAAATTGTTATTGCAACCGGTAGGCGTGGTGCAGATTGGTTGGAAAAGATTTGTGCTGAGCACGGTATTGCTCATAATCCGGGTACAGTTGATATTGGTGTTCGTGTTGAGTGCAGGAACGAGGTTATGGAAAAGGTTAACGAAACGCTTTATGAGTCTAAGCTCATTGGTTATCCAAAGCCTTGGAAGAATAAGGTTCGCACCTTCTGTCAAAATCCCGGTGGATTTGTTGCACAGGAAAACTATGACAACGATTTAGCTGTTGTTAACGGTCACAGCTTTAAGGATAAGAAAAGTGACAATACTAACCTTGCAATTCTTGTTAGCCACAACTTTACAGAGCCATTTAATCAACCGATTGAATACGCACAGAAGGTTGGCGAATTAACAAATATGCTTGGCAACGGTCGTATTCTTGTTCAGCGATACGGTGATATTCTTGACGGTAAGCGCACTTGGGCACATGAGCTTTCAAAAAGCAATGTTAAGCCTTCACTTAAGGACGCAGTTGCAGGTGATATTACTGCTGCTATGCCATACAGAGCAATGACAAACATTATTGAATTTATTAAAATGCTTGATGTTGTTGTTCCCGGCTTTGCTTCAACTGAAACATTACTATACAGTCCGGAGCTTAAGTTTTACAGCAACAAGGTTAAAATGGATAAAAATCTTGACACAAACATTAAAGGTCTTCACTGCTTGGGTGACAGCTCCGGCTGGACAAGAGGTCTTATGATGGCCAGTGTAATGGGCGTTCTCATGGGAAGAAAGCTTGCTGAAAACGAATAATATACACAAAAGTGGACTTGTTCATTCATTGAACAAGTCCATTTTTTTGCTTTATTATATAATTGTTCCACCACCGACTACTGTATCGTTATCATAGAGGACAACTGCCTGTCCTGTGGTAATTGCTCTTTGAGGAGCATCAAATACTACCTTAACTCTGCCATCATCTAACCGGTAAGCTTTGGCGTCCTGCTCTTTCATATTATATCGAACACGAGCCTTGCATCTAACCTCATTAGATGGATTAGGTATCAGCCAATTAAAATTATCAGCCGTTAATTCTGAAGAAAACAGCTCTTCGTTTGAGCATAATATAACATTATTATTCTCAATATCCTTGCCTGCAACATACATTGGCTTACCAAAGGCAACACCAAGTCCCTTGCGCTGACCGTTGGTGTAACGAATTATACCATTATGCTTACCAAGAACATTACCCTTTAAGTCCACAAAGTTGCCGGACGGATAAGTTTTGCCTGTATATCTTTCAATAAAGGAGGCATAATCTCCGTCAGGTACAAAGCAGATGTCCTGACTGTCCTTTTTTTTCGCATTAACAAAGCCCTGCTTTTCGGCAATTACTCTAATCTCTGCTTTTGTGTATTCACCTAACGGCAGCATTGTGTGTGAAAGCTGCTCCTGAGTTAAGGAATATAAAACATAACTCTGGTCTTTAGTTTCATCAACTGCTTTTTTTAAATAATACCAACCGTCCTGCTCAATTATCCTTGCGTAATGGCCTGTAACAACACAATCAAAGGAAAGCTCCTGCATACGCCGAAAAAGCTTTTCAAACTTTAGATACCTATTACAGTCAATGCATGGATTAGGCGTACCACCGTTTTCGTAGGTTGAGATAAATTTATTTATTACCTTTTCTTCAAACTCATCCTTAAAGTTGAACACATAATAGGGCATTGAAAGGCGCATTGCAACCGACCTTGCATCTTCAATATCATCAAGGGAGCAACAGGTCTTTTCTTTACTTATGCCAACATCATCGTTGTCATAAAGCTTCATAGTAGCACCGATACAATCGTAGCCCTTTTCATTCATTAAAAAGGCGGCAACGCTGGAGTCAACGCCACCGCTCATTGCGACAATTACCTTTTTACTCATTTAACCAAGCCTTATCATTTCATCAATACATCTTTTTGCACCCTGATAAACTTCTTTGTCAAGGATAATTTCTTCACCAAACTCACCCTTGCAGCAATTAAGTACATCTACGATTGTGGTAGCCTTCATATTATGGCATATGCAATCCTTTGAAAGAGGATAAAACTTTTTATCGGGACATTCAAGCTGAAGATGCTGCACAATACTGTTTTCTGTACCGATAATAAATTCCTTTGCATCACTGTTTTTAGCAAAATTCATAATTCCTGTTGTAGAGCCTGCATAATCAGCAAGCTCCACCACCTCAGGTCGACATTCCGGATGAACAAGAAAAAGTGCCTGTGGGTGCATTTCCTTTGCTTTTTCTACATCCTTTTTTGACATTCTTGCGTGGGTTGGGCAACCACCGTTTAGAAGCTTAAAGTTCTTTTCGGGCAGTTGCTTGGCAATCCAGTCACCCAAGTTACAATCGGGAATAAAAAGAATATTATCATTTTTTATCTTTTTGCATATTTTTAATGCAGAGGAGGATGTGACACAAACATCACAAATAGTTTTAAGCTCACTTGTGGTGTTGATATAGGCAACAACAGTATAATCAGGATACTGCTCTTTAACCTGTGCTATGGTCTGCTTATCCATCATTTCTGCCATTGGACAGCCTGCATCTGCGTTTGAAAGAATAACCCTTTTTTCAGGTGAAAGAATTTTAACCGTTTCAGCCATAAATCTAACACCACACATAATTACGGTTTTGTTTGTCACCTTTGACGCTTCAACCGATAGGGCAAATGAATCACCCACAAAATCTGCAACCTCAAGTATTTCCGGTGACTGATAGCAATGGGCTAAAATGCAAATATCCTTTTCTTTTTTAAGTCTAATAATTTCCTGCTGTATGTCCTTAATCATTTACTATTCTCCTAATGCTCATTACAGCATTCACAATTACCGTTACAAAACTGTGACGGGTCATATGAAATGCCGTTCTTATCGTAATAATCCTTGACTGCCATTTGGACAGCCTCTTGGGCAAGAACGGAGCAGTGAATTTTAACAGGAGGTAAGCCGTCAAGAGCCTCGACAACTGCTTTGTTAGTCAGCTCCAGAGCCTTGCTTATCGGTTGACCCTTAATCATCTCAGTAGCCATTGAGCTTGATGCTATGGCAGAGGCACACCCAAATGTGTTAAACTTAACATCTTCAATAATATCATCTTTTACCTTGATATATATTTTCATGATGTCGCCACATCTTGCGTTACCTACCTCACCTACGCCGTCTGCATCTTCAATTTTACCAACATTTCTTGGATTTGTAAAGTGGTCCATTACTTTTTCTGAATATAAAGCCATAATTATTTTTCCTCCAACTTAATTTTTTCCCATACGGGAGATATTGAACGCAAATACGATACTACCTGAGGTACGGTATTAACAATATAATCCATTTCCTCCATAGTGTTATATTCACTGATAGAAAGACGCAGTGATCCGTGTGCAATCTCAACAGGAACACCGATAGCAAGTAAAACATGGGATGGGTCAAGACTGCCACTTGTGCATGCTGAGCCACTTGATGCACAAATACCCTTCATATCAAGCAGTAAAAGCAGGCTTTCTCCCTCAATTCCCTCAAAGCACATATTGAGTGTTCCAGGTAAATGATTATCCATATCGCCGTTAATTCTGCTTCTTTCAATACCTTTTAGACCGTCAACAAGCCTATTGCGCATTGCAGTTACTTTCTTGGTGTTTTTCTCCAAATTCTCTACGGCATCCTTTAGCGCAGCAGCCATACCTACAATAGCAGGTAAGTTCTCTGTACCGGCTCTCTTTCCTCTTTCCTGAGCACCACCCTCAATTAAGCTTTTAACAGGTATGCCGGACTTTACATATAGAAAGCCTATGCCCTTTGGACCGTGAAATTTGTGTGCCGATACAGAAAGCATATCAACATTCATATCGTTAACATTTACAGGAATATGCCCCACTGCCTGCACTGCATCTGTATGAAACAAAACTCCTCTATCACGACAAATTTTACCTATTTTAGATATAGGCTGAATTGTTCCTATTTCGTTATTGGCAGTCATTATTGTTACAAGACAGGTTTCTTCATCTATTGCATTTGCAATATCGTCAGGCTTAATTATGCCGTTTGAATTAACATCAACAAGTGTAATTTTAAATCCCTCTTCCTTAAGCGCATTTAAGGTGTGCAAAACTGCATGATGCTCAAACTTTGAAGAAACAATGTGCCTTTTGCCCTTTTTTGCACCTAAGTATGCAGCAGTTCTTATTGCCTGATTATCTGCCTCACTGCCACCTGAGGTAAAATATATTTCCCTTGGCAATGCGCCGATAATATTTGCTATTTCCTGCCTTGAATTTTCAAGATACTCCTTTGCTGTTTGACCAACAGAATGAAGTGATGATGGGTTACCGTATATTTCATTTAGTAAAGGGAGCATTGAGTTCAATGCTTTTTCGCTCAACTTTGTAGTTGCTGCGTTATCTGCATAAATCATAATTTATTACCTACCTTTTCAATAGGTTATAATAGCACTAATTGCCTACCTTGTCAATAGGTATTACAATAAAACAAGCCACTCTTTTGAGTGGCTTGTTTTGCAATTATTCATTAAATAACGGTGTTGACAAATATCTGTCACCTGTATCCGGCAAAAGAACAACGATTGTCTTATCCTTATTTTCCGGTCTTAATGCAAGCTCCTTTGCAGCCCAAAGTGCTGCACCGCTTGAAATGCCCACAAGCACACCCTCTGACTTAGCAAAGGCTCTACCTGTTACAAAGGCATCATCATTTTCAACGGCAATTATCTCGTCATAAATGCCTGTATTAAGTGTTTCCGGTACAAATCCGGCACCTATTCCCTGAATTTTATGAGGGCCTGCCTGACCCTTTGACAATACAGGTGATGATGCAGGTTCAACTGCAACAATTTTGACATTAGGATTTTTCTCTTTTAAATACTCACCTGTACCGGATATGGTTCCACCTGTACCGACACCTGCAACAAATATATCCACCTTACCGTCAGTATCATTCCAAATTTCAGGCCCTGTGGTAGCCTTATGTGTTTGTGGATTAACAGGGTTAACAAATTGACCCGGTATAAATGAATTTGGAATTTCCTTTGCCAGCTCCTCTGCCTTGGCAATAGCACCTGTCATGCCCTTTGAGCCGTCTGTCAAAACAAGCTCTGCACCGTATGCCTTCATAAGATTGCGTCTTTCAACACTCATTGTTTCAGGCATTGTGATAATTATTCTGTATCCCTTTGATGCAGCAACGGCAGAAAGGCCTATACCTGTATTACCACTTGTAGGTTCAATTATTACAGAGCCCTCTTTTAGCACTCCCTTGCTTTCTGCATCCTCAATAATTGCCTTTGCTATTCTGTCCTTAACAGAACCGGCAGGATTAAAATATTCTAATTTTGCAAGCAGCTTTGCTTCTAAATTATACTGCTTTGAAAAGTTATTAGTTTCTATTAGAGGTGTGTTGCCCACTAAATCAAGGGCTGATTTATAAATTGCCATAACCGTTCTCCTTATTATTAAGTAGCATTAAATGCTTGTTCTAAATCGTAAATAATGTCGTCAATATGCTCTGTGCCGATAGAAAGCCTGATTGTATTGGGCTTAATATTTTGCTCTGCAAGCTCAACCTCACTAAGCTGGCTATGAGTAGTTGTTGCAGGATGAATTACAAGGGATTTAACATCGGCAACATTTGCAAGAATAGAAAATATTTCAAGATTATCAATAAACTTCTTTGCTTCAGCCTCGCCACCCTTAATCTCAAAGGTGAAAATAGAACCGGCACCGTTTGGGAAGTATTTATTATACAGTTCTTTGTACTTATCATCAACACTTGGATGATTAACCTTTTCTACCTTAGGGTGAGAATTAAGATAATCTAACACCTTTATTGTGTTCTCAACATGGCGTTCCACACGAAGTGACAGAGTTTCAAGACCCTGAAGCAAAAGAAATGCGTTAAAGGGTGAAATAGTTGCACCTGTGTCACGCAAAAGAATTGCTCTTATATAAATAACGAAGGCAGCAGGACCTGCTGCATCTACAAAGCTTACACCGTGATAGCTTGGGTTTGGCTCTGTGAATTGTGGGAATTTATCTGTTGCAGTCCAATCAAAATTACCACTGTCTATTATTAAACCACCAAGTGTTGTTCCGTGACCACCGATAAACTTTGTTGCTGAATGAACTACAATATCTACTCCGTATTCAATAGGCTTTATCAAATAAGGTGTTGCAAATGTAGAGTCAACAACAAGTGGAATATTATGACTGTGTGCTATTTGAGCAAGCTTCTCAATATCAATCAAATTTGAATTTGGGTTACCTAATGTTTCAAAGAAAATCAGCTTTGTATTATCCTGAATTACATTTTCAAAATTGGATAAATCATCAGGGTCAACAAAGGTTGTAGTAACACCAAAATTCTTAATTGTGTGCTCAAGATAATTATATGTGCCACCGTAAATGGTTTTTGCCGATACGATGTGGTCGCCTGCCTTTGCAAGGGCCTGAAATGTATATGCAAGAGCAGAGGCACCGGATGCAGTTGCAAGAGCTGCCACACCACCCTCCAATGCAGCAATCCTTTTTTCAAGCACATCCTGTGTTGAATTTGTCAGTCTGCCGTAAATATTACCTGCATCGGATAAATTAAATCTTGCTTGTGCGTGGTCGCTGTTTCTAAACACATATGATGTTGTTTGATAAATCGGTACAGCCCTTGCGTCTGTTGCCGGGTCAGGACTTTCCTGACCAACATGAAGCTGTAAGGTTTCAAAATGTAAATTATGTTCTGCCATAGTTTTTTCCTCATCTCTATTTATTCCTACTAATACCGTAGGTATTAAATACAATATCACTATACAACTATTTTCCTACTTTGTCAATAGGTATTATAGTATTTTTTAAAATTTTTTTGACCTGCATTATTTCAGCAGGTCAAATTGTTAATAATTATACTATTTTACATCCTCTTGAAACAGGAGTAGTAACAGCAATATCCTTTGCATAATCAACAAGCATATCTGCTGCCTTTTCAGCCTTTTCCTTATTGTCAAATATACCGAACACTGTTGGACCACTGCCACTCATACAAACGCCAAGTGCTCCACAGTCACGCATAATGCACTTCATTTCAACCTTATTGGGAACATCAATAAATTGCTCAAAAACATTTTCCATCCTTATGGCGATGTCATTAAGATCCCTACCCTGCATTGCACAAAGCATACCGAATTTATCAGGTGTGTGAATTTTTCCACACTTGTCAAACTGACTGTACGCAAAGGCTGTATTAACTCCTATATCAGGCTTTGCAATTAAAATATAGCATTTACGAAGGGGCTTAACCTTATTGAGCACATCCCCTATACCCTGAGCAAGAAGTGTACCGCCCTTAATACAAAACGGTACATCGGCACCGATTTTAACACCGATAGCACAAAGCTCATCATCTGTAAGATTTGCGCCTGTAAGCTGATTAAGTGCAACAAGCACTCCTGCGCCGTCGGCACTTCCACCTGCCAATCCTGCAGCATGAGGTATTCTTTTTATTATATCTATATTTATACCCTTGTTTTTAATTTTTGTAGCTTTAAAATAGGCAGTTGCTGCTTTGTGAGCAATATTCCTTTCATCAAGAGGTATTGAATCAATATTGCAGCTGATTGTGATTTTTTTTGATTTAGTTTCAGTAACCGTGATTGTATCATACAATCCTATACTTTGCATAATCATAAACAAATCGTGATAACCGTCAGTTCTTTGTGCCACAATATCAAGCATAAGATTTATTTTTGCATATGCCTTTACCTTAATTTCCATTATGCTGTGATTTAATCTCCTCTACAAATTCTCCAATAAGCTCCACTGCTTTTTTTATATTTTCTATTGAATAGCAATAGGATACACGGATAAAGCCCTCTCCACAATCACCAAAGGCATTGCCCGGTACAACAGCTACTCGCTTTTCCATAATGAGTCTTTCACAAAACTCCTCTGATGAAAGACCTGTCGATTTAATGCAGGGAAAAACATAAAAGGCACCTTCAGGCTCAAAGCAATCAAGACCAATTTCACGAAATGCGTTAACAGTAAACCTTCTGCGCATATCGTAGTCCTGAAGCATTCTTTCAATATCCTCATCACCGTTTCTCAATGCCTCGATAGCAGCATACTGTGAGTTGGTGGGAGCAGACATAATTGCAAATTGATGAAGCTTTGTCATTTGCTTAATTACAGGAGCAGGTCCAAGAGCATATCCAAGTCTCCATCCGGTCATAGAATATGTTTTTGAAAAACCGTTGATAACAACAGTTCTCTCCTTCATACCGGTAATAGAGGCTATTGAAATATGGCGTTGGTCGCCATATGTAAGCTCTGAATATATCTCATCCGACAAAACGAATAAATTAAACTCTTTAATAACTCGTGAAATGGCAACCAAATCATCCTTACGCATAACAGAACCTGTTGGATTATTAGGAAACGGCAAAACCAAAAGCTTTGTTTTATCTGTAATGGCGTCCTTAAGCTCCTGTGCAGTAAGTCTGAAATTATTTTCAGCCTTTGTTTCGATAGGTACGGGAATACCACCACACATCTCAACAATCGGTTTATAGCATACAAAGGAGGGTTCAACAATAAGAACCTCGTCACCACTGCTTATAAGGGTACGAATACACATATCAATACCCTCTGAGCCACCAACGGTAACAAGTACCTCCTCCTTTGGGTCATAGGATATGGAATACTTATCCTTGCAATATTTACATATTTCCTGTCTGAGTTCAATCAAACCGGCATTAGCTGTGTAACGAGTAGTACCCTTTTCAAGAGCCTCGATACCCTTTCTCCTTATATGCCATGGAGTAAGAAAATCAGGCTCGCCCACACCAAGAGAAATAACATTATCCATTTCCTCGGCAATAGAGAAAAAGCGTCTTATTCCACTTGGCTTAACATTAAGAATACTACTGTTAATAAACTTATCGTAGTTAATCAAAAGGAAATTGTCCCCCTGTCATCTTTTTGTACTGAACCGAAAACAACGCCCTGTTCCTTATATTTCTTGAGAATAAAGTGGGTTGCTGTTGACATTACACTTTCCATAGGAGCAAGTCTGTTAGCAACAAACATCGCTACCTCCTGAAATGTTTTGTCTGTAACAAAGCAGGCAAGGTCAAATCCACCACTCATAAGATAAACGCTTTCAACCTCATCTAATGCAGCAATTTGATTTGCTACCTCGTCAAAGCCATGCTCAAATTTTGGATGAACGGTAATTTCAATAAGAGCAGTTACTGCATGATTTTCCACCATTTCTTCATCAATGATGGCACGGTAGCCTTTAATGATTCCACCATCCTCTAAGGAGTGAATTTTTTTAGTAACCTCTTTTTCCTCCATGCCGAGCATAACTGCAATTTCCTTATCGGTAAGACGAGGATTTTGTTCAATAAGCTTAAGTAACTTTTCCATAATTTAACCTCACTTTATTGGAATTAACCTTGGTTTACGATTTTCAAATACAGTGATATACCTAAATCCTGAATCGTAGGCAATCTTATATCCCTGTTCAATTCCCTGTCCTATTTTTGATGCATAATGAGAATCAGAGCCGATTGTGACATATTCTCCACCTAACTGCTTAAATCTTTTTATAAAGCTGATATTAGGCAAGGTATCGTTCATTGGCATAAACAAGCCGGAGGTATTGATTTCAAGAGCCTTATTATTTTTTGCAAGAGTTTCAAAAATAGCATCAATAACATCTGTATATTTTGTCATATCAACATTGATTTTTTCTCTGGCAACAATATATCTTAACGGATATGTTAAATGGGCAAGAGAGTCAAATGCACCCCACCTTGAAAGCTCAAGCAAGCCGTCAAAATATTGATTAAGCAGTTCATATACATCATATTTCTTATAATCGAGGAAAAAGAAATCCTCCATATTATTAAGATTATGAAGGGAGCCTAACACAAAATCATAATCATATTGATTAAGGATTTTTTCTGTTAGCTCCTTACGGTATATACCCTGACCTATTTCAAGCCCACAAAGCACATTAAGCCGACCCTTATATTCTTTTTTTACCCTGCTCACCTGTGCAAACTGCTCACTGCACAGAGCATCTACATCTAAATCCTTGCCGTCAATATCGCAATGGTCGGTAATTGCCAAATATTTTATATTCTTTTCTATTGCACTTTTGCATAATTCGTCACAGGAATCATTACCGTCAAAGCTAATGACACTGTGAGTATGTGTATCTGCTAAATTTATATAACTCAATTTTTTGCCTTTCTGCCTTTTTTTATAGTATTATTTTAACATATATATTTAAAAAAAGAAATATATTTCTTATATATTGTTGAAAATTCTTTTTTGTTTTGTTATAATCATCACAATTAGATATTTGGAGGTACAAATATGAGAGCAGTAATTACAGTAGTAGGTAAGGATACAGTAGGTATTCTTGCTAAGGTATCTGATATTTGCGCAAAAAGCAACATCAATATTACAGAGGTATCACAGACAATTATGGAGGATATGTTCTGTATGATTATGATGGCAGACATTTCTAAAAGCAATGTTGAATTTACAGCCTTTGCTGATGAGCTTTCAAAATACGGCGAAGAAAACAGCCTGTCAATTCACGCAATGCACGAAGATATTTTTAACTCAATGCACAGAATATAGGAGGATGTATCCTTGATAAATACAAATGATATTCTTGAAACAATAAGAATGATACAGGATGAATGTCTTGATATTCGTACAACAACTATGGGTATTTCTCTTTTAGATTGTGCCGATTCAAGCATTGATATTTCCTGTCAAAGGGTTTACGACAAAATCTGCAAAAAGGCAGAAAAGCTTGTAGAAACCGGCGAACAGATAGAAAAGGAATATGGTATTCCAATTATTAACAAGCGTGTTAGTGTTACACCTATTGCAATTCTTGCAGGCGTAAGTGGTGGCGATCCTGTAAAATATGCCCTTGCTCTTGAAAGAGCTGCACAAACAATCGGCGTTAACTTTATAGGTGGTTACAGTGCTTTAGTACAAAAGGGCTTTGCTGCCGGTGACCTTGAGCTTATTAACTCTATCCCACAGGCATTAGCACAAACAGAGCATATTTGTTCATCTGTTAACATTGGTTCAACAAAGGCAGGCATAAACCTTGATGCAGTTAAGCTTATGGGTCAAAAGGTTAAGGAGGCTGCAGAATTAACAAAGGAGCAGGACTGCATTGCAGCAGGAAAGCTTGTTGTATTTTGCAATGCACCTGAGGATAATCCGTTTATGGCAGGTGCATTTCACGGGGTTTCAGAGCCTGACTGCGTTATCAACGTTGGTGTATCAGGTCCCGGTGTTGTTAGGAGTGCAGTATCAAAGCATCCCGAATACTCAATTAACGAAATTGCAGAGCTTATTAAAAAAACTGCATTTAAGGTAACTCGTATGGGTCAGCTTGTAGGTGTTGAGGCATCAAGAAGATTAGATGTGCCATTTGGTATTGTTGACCTTTCACTTGCACCTACTCCTGCTGTTGGTGACTCTGTTGCTCATATTCTTGAGGAAATTGGTCTTGAGCAATGTGGTGCTGCCGGCACAACTGCGTGCCTTGCAATGCTTAACGATGCTGTTAAAAAGGGTGGCGTTATGGCTTCATCAAGTGTTGGCGGATTGTCCGGTGCGTTTATTCCTGTTTCAGAGGATGCCGGTATGATTGATGCTGCAAGGTCCGGTTCACTTACTATTGAAAAATTAGAGGCAATGACTGCTGTTTGTTCAGTAGGTCTTGATATGATAGTTATACCAGGTGATACAACACCTGAAGTAATCAGTGGTATTATTGCCGATGAAGCAGCAATCGGTATGGTTAACGGCAAAACAACAGCTGTAAGAGTTATTCCTGCTATTGGTAAAAATATCGGTGACGAGCTTGAGTTTGGTGGTCTTTTAGGCAGTGGACCGGTAATGAAGGTTAACACAAAATCCCCTGCTCAGTTTATAAACCGTGGTGGCAAAATTCCTGCACCGTTACACAGCCTTAAAAACTAAATTATATTAAATAACCCAAGGCGTTATTAAATGCCTTGGGAATTTTTTTGCAAAAAAATAACTCCTATATAAAATAGGAGTTATTCGTTAATTAGAATATGATTTCTGTATTATTGAATGAAAGTGGTGTATATTCACCGTTGTGGCAATAATAAGCTGCTGAAAGCTTAACAGATACTGCAAAGGTTTTGCCCTCACAGGTGAACATATAACAATCTGCACCGTTAATATTTTCAATTCTGTTATTGTATGAAATAGCACTGCTTGACGGGTCGGAATCATATCCCAAATCAGCCCAGTTATCAGCAAGTGTTTGCTTCAAATAAAGCTTTGCATCAGAAATATCATAATTAGGAGTTGTAGTAATCTGATGTGGATTTGAATATGTTTCATACTCCTGAGACACAGCAGGACCTGCATCAGCAGTTGTTGTTTCGTCAACAGCCGGCTTGTATTCATACTGAATGAAACAAATAAGGAAATAAATGAGGAACCAAATAAAGAGAATAAGAATTATTGTTAAAACAATCTTCTTACCCTTGTTTTCGCTAACTGCG
Source organism: uncultured Clostridia bacterium (assembly GCA_946002045.1). Classification (GTDB taxonomy): domain Bacteria; phylum Bacillota; class Clostridia; order Oscillospirales; family Acutalibacteraceae; genus Eubacterium_R. The sequence continues at coordinate 13,354 of CAMFYM010000032.1, forward strand.
CTGTTAGCAAACTCCTCCTCGGTAGGAATAGCAATAGGAACAAACGGCTTGTTCTTTTTTGAACACTTTTTCTCTGTCTTTGCGTTCTTCTTTTCTATCTTTTTTACATACTTTGCGTATGCCTTATGTAAGCTTTTTTCTGCTTTAATTTCAGACTTTGTTTGGAACTGCTCAATTGCAGGAATTGCAATCGGAGTAAATTCCTTGCCGTCCTTTGTTGCTTTAGCTTGTAATTTTTGATTTTTCTTTTGTGTTTCTTTTACAAACTTATTGTAGGCTTTTTCGTGCTTTTTGTCAGCCTTTACCTTTGCTTTTGCAACGGCAGCCTCATATTTCAAATTCTTTTTTTCTTGCTTTGCTTCTTTTTTTGCAAGCTTCTTTGCTTTCTTATCTTCTGTACTCAAGGCATTTACCCCCTTATAAGTCTGTAATAAGTATAACATTATAAACTGTCTCTTATACACATCT
>CAMFYM010000033.1 GCA_946002045.1 uncultured Clostridia bacterium
GTTATAATTTATTTAATTATAACAACGGAGTAGTTTGATGACTGAATTTAGCTCAATTAAGGATATTCTTGATAAAACAGGTAAATATACAGGTCTTACTATGGGTGGCTCCATGGAGCCTCTTATTCACCAGCAAAAGGATAATATTATCGTTATCAAGAATACATCAAGGCTTAAAAAATATGATATTCCTGTTTACTTAACACCAAGTGGTAAATATGTAATGCACAGAATTGTTAAGGTGTGCGACGACCACTATGTTATTGTGGGTGATAACTTAACAAGAAAAGAGTATGTTACAGACGATATGATTTGCGGTGTGCTTGTGGGCTTTTACAAAAACGGTAAACGCTATATTGATTTAGAAAAATCAAAGGGATATAAGCTTTATTCAAGAGTATGGGTGGCACTTCTTCCTGTCCGTCCCATATTACTGTTTTTTATCAGAGGCTTTAGGTATATTAAGCGTCACTTGTTTAAAAGAGGAGAAAACTAATTGGAAAGTACAGATAAAAGAATTAACAAATCTGACAGATATGTAATTAAGTGGATATTAAATATTTGCAGAAAGCAAAAGCCTGTTCTTGCACTGCTTATAATTTTGAATATTATTCATGGTATAACATCTGTTTTGTTTGCGAATTTTTCAAAAAGGGTTATTGACAGTGCAACCGTTGACCATAATATGAGCAGCGTTGTGTCCTTTGCATTAGCATTGCTGGGCGTTGTTGTACTACAGATGTCATTGAGCATTGCACGAAGCTGTATCAGTGAGCGTTGTAAGGCAAGGCTTGAGGTTATATTAAAGCATCATATTCTTGATGTTGTTATGAAAAAGGATTACTCAAATATTACCTCATATCACACAGGTGAACTTCAAAACAGAATGTTTAATGATGTTAATGTTGTCACAGATGGATTTACAAAAATTCTTCCCTTATCATCATTTTATTTTACAAAGCTGTTAAGCTCACTTATATACCTTATAATAATTGACAAAGTGTTTGCCCTAATTTTTCTTATAGGTGGCTGTGTTGTTTTTTTAGTTACTCAGCTATTTAGGAAGAAAATGAAGGAGCTGCATAAAAGAGTTCAGGAAACAGAGGGTAAAACACGCTCATTTATTCAGGAGATATTATCTAATCTTTTGGTAGTAAAGGCTTTTTCAGTAGAGGATAAAATTCAAAATCAGTCCGACCGACTTCAAGAGGATAACTTCATTGCAAAAATAAAGCGCCGTAATTTTAGCATTTTAGCAAATACGGGACTTAACGGTGTATTCAGTATCGGTACGGTATTTGCTGTTGCATTCGGTGCTTGGCGTCTTTTGAATAATCTTATGACATATGGTACTGTTACTGCTATGTTACAGCTTGTTAATCAGGTTCAATCTCCCTTTGCATCATTATCAGGAGTAATGCCCTTGTATTATTCGATGATTGCATCGGCAGAAAGATTGATTGAGATTGATTCTATTGAGGAGGAAGTACAGGCTAACGAGGAGCCCTATGACCCAAAGGAGCTTTATAACAAGCTTTCGGCAATATCCTTTAAGAATATTTCCTTCAAGTACGACCGAGATATTATATTCGACAACACATCGTTTTCCTTTGCAAAGGGCGACTTTGTTGCGATTATGGGTATATCCGGTATTGGCAAAAGTACATTGCTTAAGCTGCTGTTAGGAGTTTTTAATACACAGCAGGGCGAGATTATGCTGAAAACCTGTGACGGAGATATTGTTGTTGATAAAAACACAAGACGACTTTTCTCCTATGTGCCTCAAGGTAATATGGTTATTTCCGGTACGATTAAGGATAATTTAACCTTTATCAACGATGATGTAACAGATGAGGAAATTGAAAGAGCTATTGAGGTTAGCTGTGCAAAGCAGTTTATCGACGAGCTGCCGTTAGGTATTGAAACTGTTATCGGCGAAAAGGGATTAGGCTTGTCGGAGGGTCAAATTCAGCGTCTTGCCATTGCCAGAAGCTTACTTTCAAAATCTCCTGTTTTACTTCTTGACGAGGCTACATCTGCACTTGATGAGGAAACAGAAAAGCAGTTTTTAACAAATTTAAAGCGTCTTGAAAATGTTACCTGTATTATTGTATCCCACAAGAAGGCAGCGCTGGAGATTTGTAATAAGCGAATCCAAATCATTAACGGTAAAATTGTTGAAGAATAAATTTTATATTATTTAGCTTGAAAGGAAATAGTTATGAAAGCAGTAATTAAAACAAATAAGGGCGAAATGAAGTTTGAGCTCAACGAAGCAGCAGCACCAAAGGCTGTAGAGAATTTTGTAACTCACGCAAAAAACGGATACTATGACGGCTTGATTTTTCACCGTGTAATCAAGGACTTTATGATTCAGGGTGGTGACCCAACAGGCACAGGCTGTGGTGGTGAATCTATTTGGGGCAAGCCCTTTGAGGATGAATTTTCCCTTGATGCCCGTAATTATTACGGTGCATTGTCAATGGCTAACAGTGGGCCCAACACTAACGGCTCGCAATTCTTTATTGTTCAGGCAAAGGATGTTCCTGCATCATTACTATCTCAAATGGAGGGACTTAAGGATAACGGCTTTCCACAGGAGGTTATTGATAAGTATAAGGAGGTTGGTGGTACACCTTGGCTTGACTTTCATCATACAGTATTCGGCATGTTAACTGACGGTGCAGATGTGCTTGAGGATATTGCCTCCACAAAAACCGGTATGGCTGATAAGCCTGTCTATGATGTTGTAATAGAAACAATTATTATTGATGAGTAATTGCGACAAATTTAACCCCTTTTGCAGATTATAATAATATCTGCAGGAGGGGTGTTTTTGACTTTATATGTAGATATTCTTTTTATAGTTAACTTTTTCATTACATACCTTCTTCTTTTAGTAACAAAGCTTTTTATGAAAACTGATGTAAAGGCATATAGGCTTATATTTTCCTCTGCTTTAGGTGGATTATATTCACTTGTAATCCTATTTGATGAACTGAGCTTTTTTATCTCTGCAATAGGCAAGCTACTAATATCCGTACTAATAGTTTTTATTTCCTTTGGATTTGTAAGGCTACAAAGATTTTTAAAGGCAATAGGATTTTTTTATCTTTCAAATATGGTTTTTTTGGGGATAATTCTCGGTGTATGGCTGCTGTTTAAGCCTAATGGAATTATCATTAAAAATAACTGTGTCTATTTTGATATATCGGCAAAAGTATTGCTAATATCAGCCTTGCTGGCATATTTAATTTCCTTTGCAGCAGTAAAAATCTATAACCGAACAATCGGTAAAAATGAAATATATTCTTTAACTATAATTAAAAATAATCAAGAGGTGCATTTATTCGCGTTTGCCGATACAGGCAACAAGCTTAAAGAGCCTTTTTCCAATTATCCTGTTATAATTGTTGACAGCAATAAAATGCAGTTTGAAGCTGAAAGGCTGATACCGTTTAATACAGTAGGAGGTGACGGAGTATTAAATGGATTTAAGCCGGATAATGTTATAATTTCCTCCGGCAAAAAAATGATAAAAACCGATAAGGTATATATTGCTTTATCCAATGTTGAATCTAAGGATTTTTCTGCCATAATAAATCCCGAACTAATTAACTTTTGAGGTGTTGTATGCTAAAAAGAATTAAAGCATTTATATTAAGATTGTTTAAAAAACAAAAATGCTACTACATAAACGGACCCGAAACATTGCCACCACCGTTATCCAAGGAGCAGGAAAGTAAAATTATGGAGGAGCTACGGCAGGGCATTGAGGATAACAGACAGCTGCTTATAACACATAATCTGCGATTGGTTGTATATATTGCCAAGAAATTTGAAACAAAGGTATCATCAACAGAGGATTTGGTTTCAATCGGTACAATCGGTCTTATGAAGGCAGTAAAAACCTTTAATCCGGATAAAAAAATAAAGCTGGCGACCTATGCATCAAGATGTATTGAAAATGAAATACTTATGCATCTGCGAAAAATCAGTGGTATGAAAAGTGAATTATCCTTTGATGAGCCGTTGTCTGTTGATTGGGACGGAAACGAGCTGACACTGCGTGATGTTTTGGGCACAGAGCCTGATGATGTATATGAAACAATAGAATATGACGATGAAAAAAGATTGCTGATAGAGATTGTTAACGCCTTGCCTGAAAAGGAAAAAAATCTTATGTATATGCGTTTTGGACTTAACGGGGGAGTCAGCCATACACAAAAGCAGCTTGCAGATTCTCTTGGAATATCTCAATCCTACATAAGCAGACTTGAGAAAAGAATACTCTCAAAAATTAAAAATGAATTAAACCGTCATATTGCATAAACTCTATACTGTACTTGACATTTTGTACTATTTTTGTTAATATATTTGAGATATGAAACGGCTGTGAAAAAGAGGAGTAATATACCTGCTTCTTTCAGAGAGTATTCGGTTGGTGTAAGAATACAGAAGGGGTATATGAAGGTAGCTTTTGAGCCGACAGGGTGAACGATTGTTATGCTATTAGTCCTGTCCGTATTCCTGCGTTAAAGGAATGAGTGGCATTATATTTTAATGCAATTTGAGTGGTACCACGGATTATTCTCCGCCTCATGCTTGAGGCGGATTTTATTTTTTATAAAGGAGTATTAAATATGGCAAAAGAGCTTGCAAAGCAGTATGATCCATCAGAGGTTGAAGACCGTACCTATAAATTTTGGTGTGACAATAAGTATTTTCACGCAGAGGTTAATCCTGAAAAGAAGCCTTATACTATTGTTATTCCACCACCTAACATTACAGGTCAGCTTCATATGGGTCATGCACTTGATAATACATTACAGGACATCCTTATTCGTTTTAGAAGGATGCAGGGCTATGAGGCATTATGGCTCCCCGGCACAGACCACGCATCTATTGCTACTGAGGCAAAGATTGTTGAGGCTATGCGTAAGGAGGGCGTTACAAAGGACGATATTGGCAGAGACGGCTTCCTTGAAAGAGCATGGGCATGGAGGGACCAATACGGCTCTCGTATCATTGAGCAGTTAAAGAAGATGGGCTCATCCTGTGATTGGGACAGAGAGCGCTTTACTCTTGACGAGGGTTGCTCTAAGGCTGTTCGTGAGGTATTTGTTAACCTTTATGAAAAGGGACTTATCTATCAGGGTAAGCGTATGGTTAACTGGTGTCCTCATTGCTGTACAACAATTTCGGATGCAGAGGTTGAGTATGAGGATCAGGCAGGTCATTTCTGGCATTTGCGCTATCCATTTAAGGATGGCTCCGGATTCCTTGAGCTTGCAACTACTAGACCTGAAACAATGCTTGGTGATACTGCAGTTGCAGTTAATCCAAATGATGACAGATATAAGGATATTGTGGGCAAAACACTTATTCTTCCTATTGTTCACAGGGAAATTCCTGTTATTGCCGATGATTATGTTGATATTGAATTTGGTACAGGCGTAGTTAAAATTACACCTGCCCACGACCCTAATGACTACGAGGTTGGCTTGCGTCACAATCTTGAAATAATTGACGTTATGACAGACGACGGTCATATTACAGAGGGTTGGGGCAAGTATTCCGGCTTAGACAGATATGAGTGCCGTAAGGAAATAGTTAAAGACTTAGAGGCAGAGGGTGCTTTAATCGAGGTAGAGGATTATAACCATAATGTTGGAACCTGCTATCGTTGTCACACATCTATTGAGCCTCGTCTTTCAAAGCAGTGGTTTGTAAAAATGGAGCCACTTGCAAAGCCGGCAGTAGATGTTGTTAAGGACGGCAAGGTTAAATTTGTGCCTGAAAGATTTGATAAAATCTATTATCACTGGATGGAAAATATTAAGGATTGGTGTATCTCCCGTCAGCTTTGGTGGGGTCACAGAATACCTGCATGGTACTGTGATGATTGCCAAAAGGTGACTGTTTCAAAGGACGATGTTCATTGCTGTTCACATTGTGGTAGTAAGAATATTAAGCAGGACCCTGACACACTTGATACTTGGTTTTCATCAGCACTTTGGCCGTTTAGCACACTTGGTTGGCCTGATAACACAGAGGAGCTTAAGTATTTCTACCCAACAAATACTCTTGTAACAGGCTATGATATTATTTTCTTCTGGGTTGCAAGAATGATTTTCTCTGCTTGTGAGCATACAGATAATGTTCCCTTTGATACTGTTTTAATTCACGGTCTTGTTCGTGATGCACAGGGCAGAAAAATGAGTAAATCTCTTGGCAACGGTATTGACCCATTAGAGATTATTGACCAATACGGTGCTGACGCACTTCGCTTTACTCTTGCAACAGGTAATTCACCGGGTAATGATATGCGTTTCTCTGACGATAAGGTTAAGGCTTCTCGTAATTTTGCCAACAAGCTTTGGAACGCAGCAAGATTTGTTCTTATGTATCTTACCGACGATTTTAAATACAATGGACTTCCAACTGATTTGGCTATCGAGGACAAGTGGATTGTTTCAAAGGTTAATACTCTTGCAAAAGAGGTAACAGACAATCTTGAAAAGTTTGAGCTTGGTGTTGCAATTCAAAAGCTTTATGATTTTATTTGGGATGTATTCTGTGATTGGTATATTGAAATTGCAAAAATTAGACTTCAAGGCGATGACAATGGTGCAAAGGATACTGCCAAGGGCGTTCTTGTTTATGTGCTCACAGATATTCTTAAGCTGCTTCATCCGTTTATGCCGTTTATTACAGAGGAAATTTATCAGGCAATTCCACATAAAGACCAGTCAATTATGATTTCAAAATGGGTTGAATTTGATGAATCACTTTCCTTTGCCGATGATGAGGCTGAAATGGAAAAAATTATGACTGCTATTCGTGCTATTCGTAACAGGCGTGCCGAAATGAATATTGCCCCTTCAAGAAAGGCAAAGGTTTATGTTGAAACCTCCTTTGCCGATACCTTTAATATGGGTGCTGAATTTATTAAGCGCCTTGCTTCTGCTAACGAGGTAGTCGTTTCAAACAGCTTTGACAGCCTTGATAATACGGTAACAATTATTACCGATGATGCAAAAATTTATATTCCAATGGGCGACCTTGTAGATTTCGAGGCAGAAAGAAAGCGTCTTGAAAAGGAGCTTGCACAGGCACAGGACAAGCTTGATTTTATTATGAAAAAGCTTAATAACCCCGGATTTGTTAACAAAGCACCGGAAAAGGTTGTTGAGCAAAACAGGCAGGATGCTGCAAAGCTTGAAGAAAAAATTGAAAACATCAAAAATTCTATTTCAGCATTATGCTAATATTTAACATAAGGGTACAGCTATGACCTATAATGATGCGTTAAATATAATAAAACATAAGCAAAGCCTCGGCATTAAGCCGGGGCTATCTCGTATTAAAGCACTTTTGGAGATTATGGGCAATCCACAAAACGAGTATAAAATTATTCACATTGCAGGAACAAACGGCAAGGGTACTATTGCCAACACCATTGCAAATGCATTGTCAAAATCAGGCTATAAGGTTGGATTGTTTACTTCTCCATGGATTATTGATTACCGTGAGCAAATTCAAATAAATAATGAATTTATTTCTCGTGAATGCCTTGCTGATTATATTGAAAAATATTATGAGTATGATGCAACGGAATTTGAAATGTTAACGGCAATTATGTATAAATATTTTGCTGACAGTAATGTTGATTACGCCGTTGTGGAATGTGGAATGGGTGGACTTGAGGATTCAACAAATGTTGAAAGGGATAACATTTCCGTTATCACATCAATTTCCCTTGATCACACTAATTTTCTGGGTAATACTGTAACAGACATTGCTCGTCATAAGGCAGGTATTATTAGGGATAATTCCCTGTGTGTCCTTTATCCTAATGCTGAGGTTGAAAAATACTTTGAGGATGTTTGTCGGCAAAAAAACACAAGTCTTATCAAGGTTAGGGACCAGGAGAATTATAAACTTAATAATCTTAACACAGCTATGCAGGTAATCATTTCATTAGGCTTCGATTGTCAAGTCGATTTAGTAATTCCTTGTTGCAGATGTGAGAATGTAAATGGGATTATACTTGACGGAGGACATAATACTTCAGCAGGAAAAGCCCTTTTAAACAGCATTAACCACAGCGAAATAGCAATAATAGGAATGTTAAAGGATAAGGATGTGGATTCCTATTTGTCAATAGTAGCACCTCGGTGTAAAAAAATAATAGCTGTAACACCTGATAATCCAAGAGCAATGAGCGCCGATGACCTTGCAAAAATTGCTGAAAAATATTGCAATGATGTTTGCGTATGTGATGATATAGAAAAAGCATTAACCGATAATAATATAACCTTGGTCTGTGGCTCATTTTTCTTAACACGACAACTTAGAAAATTTTTGATAAATAATTAAAGCTAAATACAAAATGTGATAAATTATTCAATACCAATCTGCTAATATATCTGCAGATTGGTATTTTTATTTGGAGTGAGTAAAATGAATGTCACAATAGAATCAAGTGGTAATATTGTAATTGCATATCTTATCGGAGAAATAGACCACCACACAGCCTCAGCTGTTAGAGAAAAAATAGACAACACATTACTTTTTAAAAAGCCTAACCACCTGATACTTGATTTTAGAAATGTTACCTTTATGGACTCATCTGGCATAGGGCTTGTAATGGGCAGATACAGGCTATTACAAAGCATTTATCCCACAGGTAGCCTTGAAATTAAAAATGTAACACCTCAAACAAAGAAAATTATGGAGCTTGCCGGACTTGGCAGAATAGCAATAATTAAGGAGTTTAAAAATGAAAAAAACTAATGAATTTAGACTAACGATAGATTCAAAAAGTGTTAATGAATCCTTTGCAAGAATAGTTGTCGCCTCTTTTGTTACGCCTCTTGACCCAACAGTTGAGGAGATTGCAGATTTAAAAACTGCTGTCAGCGAGGCAGTTACTAATTGCATTGTCCATGCCTACAAGGACAGGTGTGGCAAAATTTACATATATGCAGCTATTGATGATGCCAATACAGTAAAAATATCAATTCGTGATAAGGGCTGTGGTATTGATGATGTTTCGCAGGCAATGACACCCTTATATACAACAGGTGGTGGCGACAGAGCCGGACTTGGCTTTACTGTAATGGAAAGCTTCTGCGATACGGTTAGAGTTAAATCAAGGCAGGACAAGGGTACTACCGTTACTCTTATAAAGAAAATTGCAGGTAAATCAAAATGGTAATTAACTCCAGGCAGGAAATGATTGAGTGCAATATTGGACTTGTTCACGCAATCGCCAACAGATTTAGAGGCAGGGGAGTAGAATATGAGGATTTGTTCCAAAACGGCTGTGTAGGACTTATAAAGGCAGTTGACAATTTTGATGAATCAAAGGGATATGCCTTTTCTACCTATGCTGTTCCTGTTATTATGGGAGAAATAAGAAGAATATTTCGTGACGGTGGAGCAATAAAGGTCAGTCGTTCCTTGAAGGAAAAATCTATTAAGGCACAGGCACTTCGTGATAAATTTGTAAAAAGTGAGCTTCGTGAACCAACAGTAACAGAGCTGGCAGAAATGCTTGGTGCAACAACGGAGGAAACATCTGAAATACTTAATGTCATTACACCGATGATTTCCCTTAACTCCTATGGTGATGACGGTGAGTGTACTATTGATATACCTGTTGATGAAAGCGACGCCGTTTTTGACAGAATATCAATTCAGCAGGCGTTAAAAATATTATCAGATAGTGAATTAGCCATTGTAAAATACCGTTATTATCAGGGCAAAACACAATGTGAAACTGCAAAATTATTAGGCGTATCACAGGTGCAAATATCAAGAAAGGAAAAAAATATTCTTATAAAATTAAGAAGGCTTATGGAATAAAAACAGGTGACTTGTCAAAGATAACAAGCCACCTGTTTTTTAGTTAATTTCCTGCTTTAATGTTTCAACGATTGAATCGTTTTTAAGCTTTGCAAAGGAATAAATCATTGTTAATCCTATTATTACAAAAACTACTACCGAAACAATTAAATACAATATCCAGTTAATTTCAAAGGGGATTGCGTCTGTGTCCATTGCCTTGTTCATTGCAAATGAAAGTAATGCACTTATCGGCAATCCAAAAATCAAAGCCTTAATTCCGTAGAATACACTTTCAAGAGCAATCATTTTATTAAAGCCCTTTGGTGTTGTACCTACTGACTTGAGCATAGCAAATTCCTTTTTCCTCATTGCAATACCTGTTGATACCGTGTTTATGATATTAAATACGGTAATCAAGGATATTAGAGTAATAAAGCCGTAAATAAGCACCTGAATAATCATTTCAATAGTACTCATTGTTTGAGTTTGTTGAACAACATCAGTAATGAGGTGCGTATCATAATCGGAGTTATCAAACATTTCTGTGATTTTTTCTGTTACCTGCTTATGCTGTGTAGTTTCAATTCCAACAATATACATCATATCATATAATGATTCTTCCTCGTTTCTGTTTTCATTATACATTGCATAGTATTGAGAAACAGGCATATACATTGAAATTGTGTTTTTAGGATTTAGATTGCAGGCATAAAAATCCTTGTTATAATCAATAAGTCCACCGATTGTCAATCCTTCGTAGGAAAAATCAGCCAGACTGACACCGATAACGCTGTCGTTAAATATTCCGGAGCCGTTACCGTGATTGACATTGTTCATTAAGAGCACCTTGTAGCCTAAATAGTATTCCTTAACGCTAATGCCGTTTGCTTTACAAAGCTCGTTAAAATCCTTGTCATCAATAGCGTTTATTGACATAGAATGACTTGTATTGAAAAAGCTTTTGTAGGTAGGAGTAAGATAATCCTTGTTAACAAAAGTCCATGGCTTGTCATCCTCAACAGTAGGCGTTTTAAAATAGCCGTTTGTAACGCAATAAGCTTTGTCAATTCCGTTAATGCCTTCAAGGTCGTTTAGTAACTCGTCCTTATTTTCGTAGTCAACGCCTGCATAAACCTGATAGGGAATATCTACCTCGTTAAGTACTGTTTTATTAAATGCGTCGCAGAAATAATTACAGCATAAAAACAAAACTATTGAAAGTGCAATAGATGCTGTGATTGTGCGTGCCTTTCTGCCGTTTCTCTTTAGGTTCTTGTTAGCAAGCTCGCCCTCATAACCAAAAATAATTCTAATTAGCTTTGATGACCTAAGCTTTTTTGACTTAATTTTAATTTCGTTGTTTTGCCTAATTGCATCAATAGGGGTAATTTTTGACGCTTTAATAGACGGAACAAATGATGAAATAAATATAGTTAAAGCACTTACAATAATAATTCCTAAAATTGCCAAGGGCTCAACAACCATTTTCATTTCCAAATTACTTTGATCAGCACCTTGTAGCATACCGGTTGATATAATTTTATCACCGAGGATAGTCAGTGTTATGCCAATACCTGCAATGCCTGCAATTATGCCAACGGGAATACCTATTAAGCCTAATATCATTCCCTCAAAGAATACGGAAAATCGCTTTTGCTTTTTAGTTGCACCTACTGATGCAAGCATACCAAGATACCTGACTCTTTCGCTGATAGACATTGCAAATGCGTTGTAAATAAGAACAACAGATGCAATCATTATTATTGCCAGAACAATAGCTGCCATAGGCAAAACCAAAGATGCCATGGTGCTGTTTTCGTCAATAGCAAAATTTGTTTCAAGATATTCACTTGCAAAGCTGTAATCTTCAACCTTATATTGCTTTACCATATCCTTAAGCACATTAAGTGAGTTATAATTAACGTTCTTAAGCTCTACAAGTGCAGTCGTCATTTCATTCTGTGATAAAGGGTGCACTGCATAATCTGTGCATTTAATAATGTAATAAGGCACACTTACTGTTGAAGGGTTGTTTTTTAGTATTGCAGTGATTTTGTATTCCGACTGCTTTTCCTTAACAAAATACTCACCCTTTTGATAAGAGCCGAATATTGAGCATTTACCAATGTTTTCATCGTCAATAAATCTTTGCCCGTCATTTATTTTAACTGTGTCACCGATTTTCCAGTTTAAATTGTTTTTGTCAATAAAAACCTGTTCAACTGCAATTTCATTATCCTTAATCGGTAATGTACCATCATAGGTTCCTGTCACCATTTGCTCAATGCAGGTTTTATCACCGACAAAATAGTCGCCTGTGTTTTGCCTTGTAGGGTGACTGTTAAGCGAAAAGGAATTACCTGTTGATGTGTCATAAATACCAACTCTCGATACTCTTTCGTCATTTTTTATTTCGTTTAATTGGTGGCTGTCAACAATCATTGTTGCCTGATAATGACCGTCCATTAAAAGACAAACATTACCAAATAAATTCATAAAAGATGATACTGCAACAAAAACGGCAGTAATCATTGCAACAGAAACGCAAATACCAAGTGTTGTTACAACAGTTCGTCCCTTGTTTTCCTTAAGATGACGGAGAGTAAGCTTATTTACAATATTCACTTAACCCTCACCTCATCTCTCTTGATTTTGCCGTCCTCAATAGAAATTACTCTGTCGGCTGACAAAGCAATCTTTTCGTCATGAGTGATGATAATAACTGTTTGGTTAAGCTCCTTGTTAAAGTGTCTTAATAGTGCCACAATTTCCTTACTGTTTTCGCTGTCGAGATTGCCTGTGGGCTCGTCGGCTAACATAAGGGCAGGGTGGTTAATAAGGGCTCTTCCTATTGAAACTCGCTGCTGCTGACCACCTGATAGCTCATTAGGCAAATGGTCAAGTCTTTGGGATAAGCCAAGCTTATTAACAAGCTCGTCAATTTGCTTGTTATCGGGCTTTCTGCCGTCAAGCAAAAGTGGCAGAGTCAGATTTTCTTTAACAGTAAGAATAGGAATAAGATTGTAAAACTGATATACAAGACCTATTTGTCTGCGACGAAAAATAGCAAGTGCAGTTTCGTCAAGGGTAGATATGTCTGTGTCATTGATAATAACATTACCACTTGTGGGCACATCAACACCACCGAGAATGTGTAATAATGTAGATTTTCCGGAGCCGGACGGACCTATAATTGCAACAAATTCGCCTTTTTCAACAGAAAAAGAAATGTTGTCAAGAGCTTTTACCATTGTGTCACCCTTGCCATAGATTTTAGATAAATTTTTTACTTCAAGAATTTTCATAGTATTTATCTCCTTTCACATCTGCATTATATTTCCGTAACCTTACACCTTTGTGACTTTAAAATTACAATTTTGTCACATCAAATAATTGCATTATAAAACTTGATTTCAAATTCAGTTCCGACACCGATTTCACTTTTAACGGTAACAGAGGCATTTTCCTTTTCAAAAATAGCCTTTGCCAAAGCAAGACCTATACCGACACTGTCGGATGATGAATTTTCGCCGTGATAAAATCTGTCAAATATATGTGGTAAATCCTTTTCCTTTATTCCACATCCGGTATCTTTAATTATCAGTGCGTTGTAAATATTTGTGCATACAGACGATAATGTAATATATCCTTTTTTATCTGTATGCTCAATACAATTTTTGATAATGTTACCTATTGCCTCAGCAGTCCAGGTGTTATCTCCTGTAATGATAAAATCATCACAATTTTCAATAATTTCAATTTCCTTTAGCTCAAGTATAACAGAAAACGGTCTTAAGCTATCGCTGATTGCCTCTTTAACAGAAAAGCCTTCCTTTTTAAACTCAACTGTGTCTGCGTCAAGTCTTGACAGCT
>CAMFYM010000034.1 GCA_946002045.1 uncultured Clostridia bacterium
AGTGATAATAATAATAATAATAATGATGACAGTTTATGCAGTTGTTTTAAGTGAAAGCTTAAGCTTATCGGCAATCATTGCAATAAATTCCGAATTGGTAGGCTTACCTCTCTGTGACTGAATTGTGTAGCCGAAATAGGATGACAAAACATCAACATCACCACGGTCCCAAGCAACCTCTATGGCGTGACGGATTGCTCTTTCTACCCTTGATGCAGTAGTATTATACATCTTTGCAACGGTGGGATAAAGCAGCTTTGTTACAGAGCCTAACATCTCGCTGTCATTAACGGAAAGCTTAATGGCTGTACGCAAATACTGGTAGCCCTTTATGTGAGCCGGCACGCCGATTTGACGCATAATGTCGCTGATTACAACATCAATATCACCGTCACTCATCATAGATTGCTCCCTCTTTTTCTTTTCTGTTTTCCAGGATGCAAGGCTAATAATACGGTTGGCAACAGACTGAGCAGTAACAGGCTTTAGGAAGAAATAATTAGCGCCTGCACCTATCATTTGCTCCTCAAAATCCTGTGAATCAACAGAGGATATAACAGCCACCAAGGGCTTTTCGTTCAATGACGAATTGATATGTTCAAGCACATCAATAGCATCTGCATTTGGCATAAATGCGTCCATTATTACTGCATCAATATGCTGTGAATCAAGAATAGAAATTACTCGTGCACCGTCCTTTGAGGTAAGCATCACCTCAAATCCCTTTGACTTCAATTCCTTTTGACACGCCCTGCCAAATTGCACCGAATCATCGGCAATCAATACTTTTAAGCTTGTATTCATAAGCGACCTCCTTTGTTATTACTTCCATATATTACCACTAATCCGTCAATAATGCAAGTGGTTTTCACATATTTTTGTGATTATTTTTCACTTTTGCAAATATTGTCAATAATAAACAAACAAGAAGCTGCATAAGATTACTTTATTCTATTTGCAACGATTTATTCAGCATTGTTTCGGCAAATATTGCATATCCCTTTTTGGGGTTGTCAACAATAACATGGGTTAACGCTCCCACAAGCTTACCGTTTTGAATTATAGGTGAGCCACTCATTCCCTGAATAATTCCACCGGTTTTATTTATCAGCTGTTGGTCTGTTATTTTTACTATCATATTTTTTTCATCATTATTTTCACGATATGAAATACGGCTTATTTCAACATCGTAAAGCTGAGGTCCACTGTTATCCACGGTGCAAAGCAGCTGTGCCTTACCCCTTTCCACCTCTTGATTATTTGCAACGGTGTATATTCTGTCACCGGACAGAAGGCTATTGTATTTTCCGTAAATACCGTATTTACTGTTAACCGATAATTCTGCAATTTTATTATTTGTAAAATCACAGCATAGTGAGCCTGCCTCGCCGTCAATACTTTTATATATTTTTGTAACCTTTGTTTTTACTGCCTCGCCGTTTAAAATAGGCATTATTTCATTTGTATCCACATCTGTTATGGGGTGACCTAATGCAGCAAAGGAGTTGTTATAGGGGTTAAAAAAGGTTATTGTTCCTATTCCTGCCGTTGAGTCCCTAACCCATACGCCAACCTTATATCTGCCCTCTGACTGTGAATATACGGGGGAAAGGGTAAAGTGCTTGTAATTCCCGTTTCTCTTAACAACGATTTCATAATCCTTGCCGTTATTATCATTGAACATCTCCTCAACCATTGATGATGAAGTCATTTTTTTATTGTTGATGCTGACAATAACATCGCCCTTTTCTATACCTGCCTGCTTGGCAGGATTACATTTACCCTGAGAGGTTTCTACATCACGAATACCAACAATGATTACACCATCCGTGTAAAGCTTTATGCCAAAGCTTTCGCCACTTACATATACCTGCTTTTCCTCTGCCTGTGTGATTTTAGTATTTTTTACAGGAATAATTCCAAGGATTTTTATTTGGGCGTCATCAGCCGAAACACGAGTGTTGCCCTGATAATCAACGGCAGTGTTATTAGGTATATCTATTGTATAAATATTTTTATATACTATATCCTTACCTGTATAGGTGCAAATCTGATTTGGCAAACAGGCACTGCCGATGCCAACAATCATATAAACTACAATCAAAAACGCAAAAAGCACACCGTCAAAAATACGAATTATCTTTTTCACAAATATCACCGATTATAGTATTAGCCAAAAAAATAAGGACATCATAAAGATGTCCTTAGAAAATTTTTATATTTTAAAATTCAGTGCCGATTTCGATTAAATTGAAACCTCATGAGCAACATTGTAGAGGTCAAGGTCGATAGACTTTTTCATATTAAGTGCTTCAAAAATATCGTAATCAACAACCTCTTCCTTTTGTGCTGCAACAACACGGTTGCCAATGTTGCTAATAAGAAGCTTTACGGCATAGTTGCCCATACGAGTAGCCATTACTCTGTCCTTAACAGTTGGGTATCCACCTCTTTGAACATGACCGAGAACTGTTGCTCTTGACTCAACGCCTGTCTTCTTTTGAATTTCCTTTGCAAGCTCATTTACATCAACCTCACAGCCCTCTGCAACAAGGATGATGAAATGCTTTTTGTCAGTTTTTTGTGTCTTTTTCATTCTTTCGATAACATGCTTTTCAATATCAAAAGGAATTTCCGGTATGAGAATTGAGGTTGCACCACAAGCAATACCTGCGTTAAGAGCAAGGTATCCTGCACGCCTGCCCATAACCTCGATTACAGAGCATCTGTCGTGTGACTCTGCTGTATCACGAAGTCTGTCAACCATTTCCATTATTGTGTTAAGGCATGTATCATAGCCGATTGTGTAGTCACAGCAAGCAATATCGTTATCAATAGTACCGGGAATACCAACACAAGGAATACCTCTTTCGGATAAATCTCTTGCACCACGGAATGAGCCGTCGCCACCAATAACAACAACGCCTTCAATACCCCATTCCTGACAGGTACGGATTGCTCTGCGCATACCCTCCTCTGTTGCAAACTCAACTGAACGAGCAGAGTAAAGAATAGTACCACCACGGTTAATAATATCCGAAACGGAACGAAGGTCCATTTCAATAAAATCGCCGTTAATAAGGCCGTTATATCCTCTGATTACGCCGTAAACCTTAACTCCATTTTCACAAGCTGTACGAACTACTGCACGAACTGCTGCGTTCATACCGGGTGCGTCGCCACCACTTGTTAAAACTGCGATTGTTTTCATATTCTATATCCTCCTAAAAATTAGACAATTGCACATTTATCTCATTTTAATATTTATTAACATAAATGTCAAGTATTGACTTATTTTTCAACCAACATATACTACATTTTCTTCGCCGAGTATTCTTTTAAGCTCGTTAAGCTCTGTTTCGTTAACCTCAACAAAATCCTCACTGCTTTGCAATTCATACCTGCTACTTTCAATATAGTAAAAATAAAGTGGTACTGTTCCTTCAAAGATTGAGGTAACTCTTTTTACCAGCTTTATATTAGGGTCATTTTCGTTATTAAATCGCAGGAATAAGCCGTGCCTTCTTTTCTTTACCTTTTTCGCAGCATCATCATTTGATTTGTTAACCATGTTCTCGCTTGGTGGAGCAGTAATTTCCTCTGCAAGAATTTTTGCATCCTTTTGCTCCTCCACAGACAAATTACCACTGACGCTGATAACACTGCCCTCATAAATATACTGTGCGTACTGCTCAAGGGTCTTTGGAAATACAACCACCTCAATAGAGCCATACAAATCCTCTACTGTAATGAATGCCATTTTGCTGTTGTTCCTTGTTTGCTTAAGGGTTGTGTGAGTAATAATTCCACAAAGCTTTACTCTGCTTTTATCCTTATATTTTGAAAGCTCGTCCTTTTCAGCATCAATTAGGTCAATGGTGTACGCATATCCAAGACTACGGCACGCATCAACATATTTGTCCATAGGATGACCTGACAAATACAGTCCGGTCATTTCCTTTTCCATTTTTAAAAGCTCGTTTTTGGAAAATTCAGGTACATCGGGCATATCCTCGTTAAAGTTAATTGCATCGCTTTGACCTAAATCAAAAAATCCAACCTGTCCGTAACGAGTGTTGTTTTTATAATTCTCTATGTTGGTAACAAGGGACGGCAACGCTTGGAGCATTTGACGGCGATTATTGCCAAAACAGTCCATTGCACCACATCTTATCAGGCTTTCAACTGCCCTGCGATTAAAATGGCTGTCCTGCATACGCATACAAAAATCTGCCAAGTCGGTAAAGGGTCCGTTTGCACGCTCCTTAACCACATCATCAATAAAATCAGAGCCAACATTTTTAATTCCCAACAAGCCGTAATTTATAATTCTGCCGTTGGCAGTAAAGCCCTTCATCGACTTGTTAATATTAGGTGGTCCTAAACGAAGCCCTATGCGCTTACACTCTGCTGTGTAACGGGCAATTTTATTTGATTGGTCAAGCACAGAGGTCATAAGCGCTGCCATAAACTGTGCAGGATAATGGCACTTTAAATACGCAGTTCTGTATGCCACTAACGCATAGCAGGCTGCGTGTGATTTATTAAAGGCATATTTTGCAAAATCCGACATTTGGTCAAAAATAACATTTGCTGTACCTCGGTCAATATTATTTTGCTGACAACCGAGAATAAAGGTTTCCCTCTCCTGCTCCATAACATCTGTTTTCTTTTTACTCATAGCACGGCGAACAATATCAGCTCTGCCATAGGAATAGCCTGCAAGCTCACGGAATATCTGCATTACCTGCTCCTGATAAACCATACAGCCGTATGTGTTATCAAGAATAGGCTTTAGCTTATCCGTTATATATTTAACATTATTAGGATTATGTGAATTTTCCACAAAGGTGTCAATCTGCTTTGCAGGACCGGGTCGATAAAGAGAGGTTGCAGCAATCAAATCCTCAAGTGCAGTGGGCTTAAGATTAGTTAACATCTGCTTCATACCCGATGACTCAAACTGGAATATACCCTCTGTTTGTCCACGGGAGAACATTTCGTAAACCCGTTTATCATCAATAGGTATATTGTTAATATCAACGCCTGCTGCCTTAGATGCATCGTTGATAACAGTAAGGGTTCTCAGTCCCAAAAAGTCCATCTTAAGTAGTCCTAACTCCTCAAGAGTAGTCATAATATATTGGGTTACAGGAACACCGTCATTAGTTGCCAAGGGAACATATGTTGAAACAGGATTATGAGTAATAACCACACCTGCTGCATGAGTAGATGTATTTCTTGGCATACCCTCCACTTTTTTGGCAGTTTCAATAAGCTCATTAACCTGTGAGTTTTCGCTCATTAAACGAGAAAGCTCCTTTGATTTGCTTACTGCCTGCTCAATGGTTATATGAAAATCATTAGGTATGAGCTTTGCAACAGCGTCAACAGAGGCGTAGGACATACCCATTGCCCTGCCTACATCACGAATAGCAGCCCTTGTGGCAAGAGTACCAAAGGTTACAATTTGTGCAACATGGTCTGCGCCGTATTTTTTTGTTACATATTCAATTACCTCTCCACGACGCTCATAGCAAAAATCAATATCAAAGTCCGGCATTGATACTCTTTCAGGGTTGAGAAATCGCTCAAAAAGGAGGTTATATTTCATTGGGTCTAAATCGGTAATACCCATACAATAAGCAGCTATAGAGCCTGCACCGGAGCCTCTGCCCGGACCTACGGGAATACCCTTGCTCTTTGCGAATGTAACAAAATCCCAAACAATAAGGTAATAGTCGGTATAGCCCATTTTCTCCACAGTATCAAGCTCGTATTCCAGTCTTTCATAATACTCCCTTGGTGGATTGCTGCCATATCTCTTTTTCATGCCCTGCATACAAAGCATTTTGAAATATTCAAAATGGTCCATATTATTTGGTGTTTCATAATATGGGAGCTTTGTATTACCAAACTCAAAATCAAAAATACATCTGTCTGCAATTATCTGCGTATTATCAATAGCCTCAGGAGTGTCTGAAAAAATCCTGCGCATCTCATCTTCGCTTTTAAGATAAAACTCATTTGCGTGAAATTCAAGACCTGTATCATCGCCGATAACATGGTTAGTGGCAATACAAATAAGCACCTGCTGAATTTTTGCATCCTCTTTTTCGATATAATGAACATCATTTGTTGCAACAAGAGGAATACCTGTTTCACGGGAGATTTTCTTAATCCCCTCGTTAACGGCAATCTGCTCAGGCAAGGTGTGATTTTGCAGCTCAAGATAATAATTACCCTGTCCAAATACATTGTTGAACCACAGTGCAGTTCTTTTTGCCTTGTCATAATCCTTTTGCAGCAGGGCTTGTGATATTTCTCCTGCCAGGCAGGCAGAAAGACATATCAATCCCTCGTGGTGCTTTTCCAGCAAATCGTGGTCAATTCTGGGTTTAAAATAAAAGCCCTCCGTATAAGCCTTTGACACCATATGTATAAGATTTTTATAACCGATTTCATTTTCACAAAGTAGTATAAGATGATTATATTCCTTGTCAAGAACTTTGTCCTTATCAAATCGGGTGCGTGGCGCAACATACACCTCGCAGCCGATAATCGGTTTTATTCCCTGCTTTTTACAAGCCTTATAAAAATCAACAGCCCCGTACATATTACCGTGGTCGGTAATAGCAAGAGACTGCATTCCAAGACTCTTTGCACGACTAATTAGCTGCTCAATTCGGCAGGCACCGTCCAGCAGAGAAAATTCAGTATGTGTGTGCAAATGAGTAAACATATTATTCACCTATTCAATGATAGTATCGGCAATTTCCACAATACGCTTAAGCCTGTGATTAACACCGGAGCGTGACATCCCACTGATTTTTGAAAGCTCTGCCAGGGAGGCTTCGGGATTATCACGGCGCAATATTGCCATTTCCTTTAAATCGTTTTTTAAATAGTCAAGACCCTTTGTTCTTTCAATTTTTTCTACTGCTTCTATATGAGCGTAGCTTGCCTTAACCGTACGCTCAATATTAGCTGTTTCGCAGTTAGCAGTGCGATTAGCCTTGTTCCTAATATCCTTTAATATTTCAATATTCATCATTTCAAACATAGAGGAGGATGCCCCCATAAGATAAAGGCAATCCTCTATCGCCTCACTATCCTTGAAATAAACAATATTATACCCTTTTCTGTTAGAAAGCTTTGGAGCAAGCTCTGCTTCCTTCAGCAAGGTGATAAGACTTTTTGAAAGATTAAGATATGCAACAGTAAACTCTAAATGATAATCCTTTTTAGGATCTGACACTGTACCACAGGATAAAAATGCACCTGCCAAAAAAGCCTTTGTGCACTGAGGACAATCAAACACCGAGTGGTTAATTTTAAGACTTGAATTATCATTATGACCAAATGTTCCTAAAATCTTATCGCATTTGCTTTTATCCTCAATGTTAACAGAAAAGCTTTTGCCCTTTGGAGATACAATAATATCGCAGGCAACATTACAATATCTTTTAACAAGAGCTTTATACAGCCTTGCCACCTTTTCATTTTCAGTGCTCATGGCAACACTGTAAGATGAAAAGCTCTTTCCGAAAATCAATAAGCCGTAAAGCAACGCCCTTTCACAGCAATTATTCTCGTATTCAATTTCTAATAATTCCTTTTTAACCTTCTGGGAAAACGACATAATTTATTTTTTACTTTCTGTCTATATCTCTATGATATGATGAAACATTGTCCCACTTTTTAGAGAAATGCTCCTTTAACGCCTCGGCAATAACAACACTTCTGTGATTACCACCTGTGCAGCCGATAGCAACAACAATCTGACTCTTGCCCTCTCTTATGTAAAGTGGGTTAAGAAAATCTAAAAAGTCAATAAGCTTACTTAACAATTCATTTGATTGGTCAAAGGATAAAACATATTCCTTAACCTCTTCGTCAAGACCTGTTTTATTTCTAAGCTCCTCTGCCCAATAAGGATTTGGCAGGCAACGAACATCAATAACAAAGTCTGCCTCGGCAGGGATACCATGCTTAAATCCAAATGACATACAGTGGATATTCATAACATCACTGTCACTGCCTAATAAGATCTCTGTAAGTCTTGTTCTAAGCATTGGTGAATCAAGATTAGATGTGTCAATAATATGATCTGCTCTTGCTCGCAGCGAGGTTAAGATTTCCTTTTCATAGGCTATTGCCTTTGTTATACTACCGTTAAACTTATCAGCAAATGGATGCTTTCTGCGTGTAAGCTTATATCTTTTAAGTGCTTCCTTATCGTTAATATCAAGATAAATCACCTTAACAGTGTAGTTGTATTTTTCAATCTCACTGATACTTTGAATAAGGTCTTCAAAAATGTGACTTGAACGAACATCGGTAACAATGGCAACCTTTGGATAATCATTACCCTGTGACAACAGACTGATAAAGGTTGTCATAAGCTGTGGTGGCATATTATCAATACAATAATAGCCAACATCCTCTAAAAATCCCATAGCGGTTGATTTTCCGGCACCACTTACACCGGTAAGTACAACTAATTCCTTATCCATAAATATCTCCTTACTATTTTGTTACTCTGATTTCCATTTCAAGCTTAACGCCTTTTTTTTCAAAAACGGTATCGCTGCAAAGCCTGCAAAGCTCCAAAACATCCTTGCAGGTGGCACCACCCTTGTTAATTACAAAGCCACAATGCTTTTCACTTACCTGTGCTCCACCAACACTTTTGCCACGGAGTCCACACTCCTCAATAAGCGCCCCTGCAAAGTATCCCTCAGGTCTTTTAAAGGTGGAGCCTGCCGACGGATATTCCAATGGCTGCTTATCCCTCCTACGAGAAATAAGATCATCCATTTTTTCCTTTATATCTACCTTGTTACCCTTTTTCAGCTTAAGGTACAAGCCTGTAATAATGCAGTTATTTTCATAATATGCCGAATGACGATAGGAGAGCCTTAAGTCCTCATTTTCCAGTTGCCCTATGTTTCCGTTTGCATCAACATGGGTGCATTTAAACAGAATATCCTTCATCTCTCCACCGTAGGCACCTGCGTTCATAAACGCACCACCACCACAGGTACCGGGTATTCCGTAAGCGAATTCCAACCCTGTTAAGCTATGCTCGTATGCAAATCTGCACAGCTTAATAAGCATTGCACCTGCACCTGCATAAATAGTTTCGTCATCAACAAGCCTAATCTCTCCCATACGGTCATCAAGTATCAATACGCAAGCATCAATACCGTCATCATCAACAAGCAGATTTGAACCGTTGCCAACTGTAATCAGCCTTATGCCACATTCGTTAGCCACCTTAACAAAGGAGCTGATTTGCTCCTCATTTTCAGGATAAATCACCAATTTTGCATTTCCACCGATTTTAAAGGTGGTATGCTTTGACATAGGCTCATTTTCAGCATACTCACAATTAAATTTTTTACAAAGTTCAATAAGTTTTGTCAATTATATCACCAATTATTATTGCTTTACCTTTTGCAGGATTGCAGCACCGATAACGCCTGCGTCGTTACCTAATTCTGCTTTAACAATTTTTGTCTGAATTTTACTGTAAATTGAATATCTCTCTGACTGAACATATCTGCGAAGGGGCTTCATAAGAGTTTCACCCTCGTTACAAATACCACCACCGATACAGATTATCTCCGGCTGAAGTGCGTTAACAAGATTTATCAAGCCACATGCAACATATTTTATGTATTTTTCAACAACCTTAATACCGGCAATATCACCCTTGCGCATTGCGTCAAAGGCAGTTCTGCCTGACACCTTGCCCTCCTCTGCTGCAATTTTGTGCATCAAAGAATTAGGGTATTCCTCCATTGCTTTTTTTGTTTGCCTGATAAGTGCAGTAGCAGAAGCATAAGCCTCCCAACAGCCCTTACGGCCACAGGAGCACTGCTCACCGTCAACCATAATAACCATATGACCACACTCGCCACCGGCAAAGTTTACACCGTTAACAATCTTGCCGTCAACAATAATACCTGAGCCTACACCGGTACCAAGTGTAACTGCAACGAAGTTATTTGAACCATTGCCAACACCTGCATATGCCTCGCCTAATGCAGCACAGTTAGCGTCATTTTCCACAAATATATTTTCAACGCCCAGTCTTTCAAAAAGCATTTCCTTTGCAGGAACATTTTTAAATCCCAAATTGTTTGCAAATTCAATAATGCCCTCACCGTTAACTGTACCGGGTGTTCCCATACCAACAGACTCAATATCCTCTATTGTTAAGCCTGCCTTTTCAACAGCTTCAATAGAAACTCGTGCAATATCATCAAAGATTTCCTCTGCACTTCTTGGACTGTTTGTAGGTGTTTTTGCCTTTGCAACAATCTCATACTTTTCGTTTACAACGGCAGAAACAATATTTGTTCCTCCCAAGTCAATACCAATACTATACATATCTAATCCCCCACTTTATAATAAACTCAAATTACTACCTTTATTCCTGCCAGATTTCAACCTCGTTATCCTGAGGCTTAATATCCTCCATTCCCAAGCTCTTCATAAGGTCCTTGGCTGCATTATAGCCCATCTTCTTTTGACGGTTGTTCATTGCTGCCGTTTCAACAATAACTGCAAGGTTACGACCCGGAGTAATAGGAACGGTTATTGCCGGAACCTTAACATCTAAAATATTCGCATATTCGTTATCAAGACCAAGCCTGTCATATGCCTTTGTTGAGTCCCAAGCCTCAAGCTGAATAACCATATCAATCTTCTCGCTGGGCTTAACGGCACCCATACCGAAAATTCGCCTTGCATCAATAATGCCGATACCACGAAGCTCAATAAAATGCCTTATGTTTGACGGCGAATTACCCATCAATGTATTATCGTTAATTTTTCTTATTTCTACTGCATCATCGGCAATAAGTCTGTGACCTCTCTTGATAAGCTCAATAGCTGCCTCGCTCTTGCCGGCACCACTTTCGCCGGTAATAAGCACTCCTTCACCGTAAACCTCAACCAATACACCGTGACGGGTAATCCTCGGTGCAAGCTCTTGATTAAGAAAAGCAATCAGTGAAGCAAGAAACGGCGATGTTTCTGCATCTGTTTTAAGGAGTGGAACCTCGTATTTTTTACATGCCTCAACAAAGTAATCGGGTATTTCAAGTCCTCTTGTAATTACTGCTGCTGCCGGCTTAAGACTAAGCCAATAGCCCAATGCCTTATTGCGCTCATCGTCATTCATATTGAGCAAAAATCCCAGCTCAGTCCAGCCTAATATTTGAATACGCAATGAATCAAAATAATCTGTATAGCCTGTCAAAACTATTCCGGGCCTGTTGATTTCAGCAGATGTAATTAAAATATCCTCTGCATTTTTCGGAAGATAAACCACCTCAAGATTATGATTATCAATAATCTTTTCAAGTGAAACCGAATAATTCTGTCCCATAATTTTCCTCCTAAACAATATACAAAATTATTATAAAATATTATCCGAGCATAATCAAGGAAATTTTAAAATAAATTAAGAATAAATAAAATATTTTTCGTTATATTTACTTTTATCTTTGTTTGTGATAAAATTCTATTATATTTACTAACGAAATTGAGGCATTATTTTGGATTGTAAACTAAAGATTGGCATAGGCTCCGACGCTTTTCCACCCACCACTGACGGAATAAGCAATGTGGCGCAGAACTATGCAGATAAAATCAAGCGTTGTAATCTTGGTGAGCCGGTTATCATCACTCCCAAAAACCCTAATCAGCAGGATTACAAATACGATTATGAAATATTTAGATATAAAAGCTGGTGGCTTCCGTCAAAGGAGGGATACAGCATTGGCTGGCCCTTTAAAGACGAGCTTCATCAGGAAATAATAGACAGGAATTTTGACATTTTACACTCTCATGCTCCGTTGGCTACAAGCTATTATTTCAGACGAGTTGTGGAGAAAAAGAAAATCCCTACCGTGCTTACCTACCACACTAAATACGAATATGATATTGACAGGCGTGTACCCACAAAGCCGGCAAAGGATTTTGCATATCACTTCCTGCTTAACAATATTAACGCTGCCGACGAGGTGTGGGTAACAAGCAACGGCACAGTGGACTCACTGCGCAAATTAGGCTACGAGGGCGACTACCTTGTTATGCCTAACGGCTGCGATATGCCTGTTATTACAAGGAGCGAAGCCGAAATAAAGGAGCTTAAGCACAAGCTGAATATTGCTCAAAATCTGCCTGTTTTTATTTACAGTGGCAGAATGATTTGGTACAAGAATATTCAACTTATTTTAGACGCTTGTGCAAAAATCAAGCGAGACGGTAATGAATTTAAGCTGATAATGCTTGGATTCGGTGCAGATGAAGGTGCAATCAAGCGATATATCACAAAATGCGGGCTTAAGGAAAATGTAATTTGGACAGGCAAAATAATCGACAGAAAGGCAATACAGGACTATTATTCCGTGTCCGACATTCTACTTTTTCCGTCAGTTTTTGACACCAACGGTCTTGTAGTAAGAGAGGCTGCATCTGTGGCTACGCCCAGTCTTTTAGTTAGAGAAAGCTGTGCTGCTGAAGGAATTGCAGACGGTAAAACAGGATTTTTGTGTATGGAAAGTGCCCATTCAATCGCCTCTACTCTTGAAAGGATTGCTAATAATAAAAGCTTAATAAAAAAGGTTGGAACAATGGCACAGCAGGAAATATACATTAGCTGGGAGGATGCAGTTAAAAAAGCTGTTGACAGGTACCACATAGTAATAGATAACTTCAAATTGAATAACAGTAAATAAAAAGTCTGATGTTAAATCAGACTTTTTTCGTGTCACAAGACTTTGTTAATCATAGAATAATAGAGAAACAAAAGGAGTGACACTATGTTCAATTATATAAAAAAATTGCAATATCCTGTAAATATAAAACACCCTGACCCAAAGGCTGCTGCTATAATAATCAGCCAATATGGTGGTCCTGACGGCGAATTAGGTGCATCGCTCAGGTACCTTTCCCAACGATATTCAATGCCCTACCCCGAGCTAAAAGGTCTTTTAACAGATATAGGCGTAGAGCATACACAAGAGGATTTTTTACTCTCATAAGCGTTAATTT
>CAMFYM010000035.1 GCA_946002045.1 uncultured Clostridia bacterium
TAACAAAGCCCTGCTGAGCCTTTGCTGAGCCATCCTTAAAGCCCCAGTTAACATTCTTAACCTTGCTCCAATTGCTCTGTGCCTTAATTGCTTTAGCAGCAGAGGAGTAGGTTGCACCGTATGATTTGTCAACAAGGATATTTGCCACATCCTTTGTTGATGTTACGATACCAAGTGATTTAAGCACTGCCTTGATTGTTGGGTCAAGACCGTCAAGTGCACCGTAAAGTGCAGTTGCAAGAGTTGTGAGCAGCTCGTTCTTAAAGAGGTTCTTGTTAAGAATTGCCTTAAGATTGTCGCCACCGAGATCTACGCCAAGTGAGCCGAGAAGTGGGAAGATAGCTGACACAAGATTGTCAAGGTTACCAACTGCCTCGTCTGCCATTGGCTTTGTAATACCTGCAGGATATGTAAATCCTGTTGCTGCCTTCTGGAGATATTGTGCAAATGTCCAGTAAGCAAGTGTTGGGCTGTCTGTTGCCTCAAGAATTTGATTAACAATACCAAGAATATCTGCAGCTGTAAGTCCCAATGATTCGATTGCACCGATAATCATTGTTACGGTGTCGTTGTTAATCAGTGCGTCAATAGCATCAAGGTTATCTGTATCTAACAATGTGTTGAGTACATACTCTGCAATGTAGATCAAGACAACTGCCGGTGAAGAAGCTGTGCTAAGCTTATTCCAGTTAATTGCAGGAAGTGTAATTCCTGTCTTTGCAAGAGCATCGTTAATAAGAGGAACAATGTTTGCACCACTAAGTGCATACTGCTTGTTGCTGCCAAGCTTAATGTTGTTTGCGTTAGCATACTTCATAACCTTTGCTGCAAGGCCGTTAATTGTGGCTGCAAGTGTAGGTGATGTTGCATTAAGCTTTGCACTCTTAACATTGAATATCTTTGCAAGACCCTTAATTTCGTTACCGATAGGGGTGACTGCGCTCTTGATGATTGATGCGATTGTTAAACCGTTATTGTCATCAAGGATACCTGCAATGCCTTGGAGTGAAACAAGAAGTGTTGTTACAGGCTTTGCAAGGAAGCTGTTTGCGAATCCTGCTATTGGCTTAATAAGACCGATAAGCAGTTCATCATAATATCCGTTAGTTGTTTTGCCGAACTGTGACGGAGTATCAACTGCAATGCCGTTTGCCTTGCATACTGCCTGAAGTGCAGGATAAAGGATTGATTCATACATACCTGCGTCAACAAGAAGTACGCCCAGAATTGAGGAAACAAGTCTTAATGATGATGAAAGTCCGTTAAAGAATGCGTCCTTGTCACCTGCCTTGATGCCCCAATCAAGCTTAACCTTGTAGTCGCCTCTTGATGTTTGAGCAGCAGCGTTGTGCCAGCAATCGTAATCATAAAGCTTAGCCTGAACCTTGTCGTATCCGTCAAGTCTTACTGCTATTGCATCAGGAGAAATAAGTCCCTCAATTGCCTCAACAAGAAGGTTGTACTGAGCAGCACCGTTTGTGCCGATCTTGTATGTTTTGTTGTATGCAGCAAGCAGGTTTTCTGCCACATCTTCGATAAGCTTGAATGTTTCAACAACAAGCGCTGTCAGTGACTCGTTGGTGTAAACCTTCTTTGCGTCAACATTGCCGTTCTTGTCAGCAGTGTTGGTGCCCTTGCCTGTTATATAATATGTATAAGAGTCAAGGAGCTTGCCAAGGTCTGTGTAGCAATCCTTGCCCATATAGTTGCTAAGGAATGATACTAAGCCTGCTGCAATATTATCTATTGAACCTAAATTAAATCCGTTAAAGCTACTGTCTGAAAGGAGAGATGAAATCATCTTATCAAGATTATTGATAAGGTCTGTTGCATTGCTTATTTCTTCAGAGGTGTAAGCACCCTTTGAAGCTGTAACCTTTGCAGTTTTTGCCTGGAATATAGGTGCAGCTGCCTTTGCTGCCGGAGCTGATGTGTTGTTATTTGCTGCCTGATTCTTTTTGTTTTGAGCCTTGATTGTATCAACAAGGTCAGTAACAACAGTAATCAGCTTTTCAATATTTGTGATTAAGAAGTAAGCGTTATCTGTTGTAAATCCGTTAAAGCCGGTTACCTGCTCCTTAAATGTAAAGGAGTACTTGCTGTCACGGTCAAGCTGGAACACACCGTTAAGTATGTCGGTAAGAACGCTTTCCTCACCGATGCCGCCAAGAGCATTAAGTAAGCCGGCAACAATCGGAATATTTGATGAAATCTTGTTGTCTGTTTCAACAACATTTGTTACAAGGTCAAGGATTGCATTAAGCCAATCGTTAACGAACAAATCAACAAACCAGTCAAGAATATTAACTGAACGATTTGGGTCATTGCTTACTGCAAATTCCTTAACATCCTGAATGTTTGTATTAACATATCCCTTTACAGGGTCCTTGACAATCTTGCCCTTGTAGCAATATGTCCAAGCTTTCTTTGCAACGCCGTACTTTTCAGCAGCAAGATTTTCCATAATATCAAGAAGCTGTGGAATTGATACAAACAGATTGTTCAGACCCTTGCAGGCAACAACTGTTGTGCCTGTGTCTGTGTCTGTTACAAGAAGTCTTTCCTGATTAACTCTGTTTGATGCTACAAATTCATCAACTGCAGTTGTGAATAAGAGAGCAATTTCGTTAACAGCCTCTGTTAAAGATTTTGCTGTTGCACTTGGAGAAGTGATTGGCTTGCCGTTAGCGTCCTTCTTAAGAACCTTGATTGGATTGCCGTTGGCATCCTTAACAACATTGCCCTTGCTGTCTGTCTTGTTTTCGTAGTCAAGCAGACCTGCAAAGAGACCCTCAAGGTCGGAAAGCTTTGCGTAAGAAAGCATTTCGTCAACAAGGTAAACGCCTGTAAGCATAGGAACATCACTTCTGTAAGTCATATAGCAAAGGAACTCTGCCTTTTTATAGCTCTTAAGAAGTGCTGAAAGGTCCTTGTTAGTCTTGCCCTTATATGTGAAGGAAACGATGTTGTTGTTCTTATCTCTGTTTGGAGTGATAAGGTTGCCATCTCTGTCCTTAACTACATAGTGAGCAAAATCAATTTCGGTACAGGTTTTGTATGTGAATACCTTTTCAACAATTTCTTTTGTTGTAGTGTCGTTTTCTGTTACCTCAACAACAGTCTTTAATACCTTTGTGCTGCCGTCATAGTACTCAATGCCCTGTGCGTCTGTGCCCTGTGCCAACCAGTGCATAAGGTTAGGAAGAAGTACATTCAAATCCCAGCCAACATTTTTAACACCGATGTATGAGCCGTTGTTGTAAAGGAAGTCTGCGATTGCAGGCACGATATTGTGAATACCGTTAAGCAAGCCACTGTCAGGATCGTCGAACAATCCGTGGTACTTGTCGCCTTCACCGTTGAACAATACCGGAACAAGTGCAGAATCTGCTAATGAAAGGATTACCGGTACAAGCTCAAAGATAGTTGAAACAGGTGAAGCATAAACTCTTGACCAAATGTCAGAAAGAGCAGTTGTAAGGTCAAGACCACCCTCAACAGTATCATTAAGAATGTTTGTTATTGTTTCGTTTGAAAGGACGGACATAATTGTGTTGTTAAGGATATAGTTAACAAGCTCTGTGCCCATCTCGCCTGTAAGGTCATAGCTGCCGTAAAGAATTTTCTTTTGGTCATCATTAAGAACAGGCTTTTCCTCAACACGAACATTCTTTGAGTCAATAAATGCTTTAACATTGATTACCGACTTAATCTTTGTTGTGGTGTTTGCAACAAATGTGCTTTCGTTAATCTCCAATGCCTCTGCAATAGCCTTTGAATAAGCATAAGCCTCTGCGTCGGCAATGTATTCGTTAATCTTATCTACCGAGAAGGTGTTTGGCTCGTTGTAGTTAAGAACAAGGAGATTTGAGCCGGCATATCTCATAAACGGACCGGATGTTGTAGGAGCACCGGCTTCGTCAACAAACCAAGGGTTAGCACTGCTACCACTTGATGTGAAGTTGCTGTAAAGAGCTGTTAAGAAGCCGTTCTGGTAAGCAGTTGCGCCTTCCTCAAACATTTTTGACAAATACTCTGAAACAGCTGTATTTTTGATTGATGCAGGAAGTGTTGCAGTTACAGTCTCAAACTTTGAGTCTTCTGTTGTTACAACGCCCTCTGTCAAATATGTTTGACGGAATGAGCCGTTAACTGTTCTTAAGAATGATGCCATCTCCTTAATCTCTTGCTCGCTAAGGAGGTTGCCCTTCTTGTAGTTTGCAGGCATATACTCTGCTGCAAGCTTGTCAATATCAGCAACGGAATTTATGTCATCACAGTATGCGATAGCAAGACCCTTTGAGATAGAGAGTGCCTGCTCCGGAGCAGTAAACACATAGTTATACATTGCAGTGTTTGCATTAGCTGTTGCTTCAGACAAAACTGTATCGAACTCTGCGTGTGGCATAAGAACTGCATTAGGGTCATATTGCAGCATCTCATCGTTCATCTTATCAATCTCTTCGTTGTTGATTTCAATGATTTCGTCAAATGTGATGTCAGCATAGCCATGACCGAAACGGTCTATTATTACTTCCTTGGGAACTTGATAATAAATAAAGCTGTAATATGAGTCAAGTCTGTATGCCTTTAATAATTCGTCGCCGGAAAGGTCATCAACGCCGGCACCGAACAATCTAACAATTTGTGCATCTGTAAGTGTTTTGTTTGCTTTAAGATAAGCACGGGTGAATTCAACAACATAGTTGTTTTTTGTAATCGGCTCATCGTATGCAAACTCAAAATCCGTACCCCAGCCAAAGAAATCCTTTGTGCCGTTGTAGTTGATTTTGCCTTTAGCTGACTCAATGAGATTGAAGTACAGGTTGTTGTACTTAGCTATGCTGCCGTAATCACTGCATCTAAAGTTGTTGCAGCCGTAGAACAAAAGCTCTGCGATTGTGTCAACTTTAACGTCTGTGATACCGAAGAAAGCCAACTCCTCCTGACAAACAGGATAAACCTTTTGGAGCATAGCCTTGTCTTCTTTTGAAAGAGCGTTCTCGTATGCCTTATCAAAGAAGCTTGCCAGGTCATCAACACTGGTTGAATATTCAACACCGTATTGCTTTTTGTCCTCGAAATCCTTTGCAAGCTTGTCAATAAGCGCCTGAGCGTCATTGATGTCAAAATCGGGAACAAGGTATGAAATAGTCTTAAGCGCATCATACCACTCTGAAAGAGTATCCCTTGTTGATTTGCTGAGGTCTTCGTTGTCCTTAAAGTTTCTGCACAAGCCATAAAGTGTGTAGAAGCTCATTGAGGATGTGTCCTCTTCCTGCTTGCCGTTAACAGTGACATACTTTTTCAGGTAATCAAAGTAGCTTGGGTCCTTTTTGCCAAGGCTCTGATTTTCACTGTAAGCAATATTTGCATACTTATCCTGTGGTGTTGAATAAAGTGCACTGATAAGTATTGGTTGAAGAACACCGAGAACATCCTGCACTGTTGCTGCACGAAGATTCTTGTGGTCCCCCTTTGCAGGCTGTTCAGTACCTGCAATTACTGCTTTTTGGTGTGCAGTCAGCTTCTCAACCTTAACACCGATAGCAGCAGCAAATTTTGCATAAATAGCAGGGCCGACTGTTTCGTTGCCCAAAAGAGCTGCCGGTAAATATGTATCTACCAGTGTGTTGAGTGTGTCATAAGCGTCGTTCGCTTTACACGAGGTTGACCAGATGCTGTTTTTGTTGTCTTTTGCAAAAGCAGTGAAGCCAACAGAGCAGGTGGTAACAACCATAACTACTGCCAAGAAAAAGCTGAGTAGTTTTTTGCTCGTTTTCATATAAATCTCTCCTTTACCATATGATTTAACGAACTTGTCGTCTTATTTTCGCTCGCAGAAAAGCCGACAAAAAGCAATGATTTGTTAACAAAATGTTCACAAACAACTGATTTTTGGGCGTACTTACCCACGGGCGTACGAACAAATACAATTTATTTATACCAAATAAAAATATATAAGTCAATACTTTTTGAATAATTTGTTACCAATTATGTGACGCCCTGTATATCCTATTACGACAACAGGTAGAATTCGCCATAACTGTCTGTGTTTTCGGCACACAAGATGTTGTGATAAATATGAACAAAAAATTCCAAAAACCACAAAAATTTGACAAATTGCCAAATTGACCATCTGTCAAAATTTTTGCAAAAAAATCGAGTTTTTCGGCATCAAGCACAATATAAATGTAAATATATTGGAAAATAATTGTAAATTTTCTGTTAACAATAACGGAGGATTTGTCTTTCTTTTTCCTTTGCGAAATCATTATGATTTGTGAGAAATTAACAAAATGTTTTTAGGTAATTTGGATATTATGCCAAAAATAATTACACTATATAATAATTATTGACTTTTAGAAATTTTTGTGTGATAATCAAGTTGTGTTTATAGGGCATTTTGCACCCTTTTGACTTACCGACGCCGTTATTTTTACCGTCGGTCCGTCTTAGTCAGATTGTCTGAGGGTCAGAGGACGTGTGTTAATTCAGGTGTAAAAGCCGTACACTATTTACCTAAAAATAATCTCTAAACTAACAGGAGGTAAAAACTTCAATGAAAACAAAAGTTAAAAAGTTTTCCCATAAGCTACTTGCTTTATTCCTTGCTGTGCTTATGGCTTTGACTTGTTTTTCAGGGGTATTGACCGCATACGGTAGCTCGAATGATATTGAATATTATGACGGCAACATTGAGTATAACGGTCTTGCTTGGAGCGTGCTTTCCGACGAGCAGGTTGCTACTGCACTTCTTGACTATGCAGACAGCGTTCTTCCTGCACTTAAGGAAATGGAGCCAACCTTGGCAAAGGCAGTTAACTCCAACCCTGACATCAATTCATTTATCACTTGGGATATTAAAAACAGAAAGATTTCTATTCTTGGTTTGGCTGAGTTCCAGATTATGCTCGGTAGTGTTGATGAGCTCCTTCAAACAGTACAGAGCCTTCAATCATTCCTCAACGGTAACAACAGTCTCGTTAATACTGCTAAGGGTTATCTTGGCGATGTAAAGCATATTGACCTCAGTGCATGCAACGGTTTGTCAAGAAGCTCATCAACAAGCTGTAATATCGTTAGAGGCGTGTTAGGTCTTATCTATAAGAACACAAATGTTTCTGCTAACCAAAACGGCCAGAGCGTTATTTACAAGCTGCTTGACGGTTCATTTAACCTTGGCTCAATCGGTCTTGATATTTACGGTATTCTTGGTAACCTTCTTCACCTTGATGCAGGTTATCAGTCAGACCTTATCTACAATCTTGTTAAGTCAGTTCTTTTGAACTACACAGGTTGGTTTACCGATGCAGAGATTGCCGGCTACAAGAACAATCCGGCTACATTCAAGTTTGATACAGTTCTTCTTGAAAAGATGACTAACGAGCTTCTCCAGAAGATCAGCGTGCTTGTAACATATCCTGACGGCACAAGCTCAGAATCAAGAAAGTACAAGATTAACGAGTTAGTAGATCAGGGCTATACATATGAAGAGGCTGCTGAATCTCTCGGCTATGACCCTAACCTTGTATATTCAACACAGCCGGGCTTTGAGAATAACATTCTTCTCTTTGCTTACGGCAGTAACAAGATCAGCCTTACAACATCTGACAGCTTATTCTCCTTCGGTAAGCAGGCTCTCAAGTTTGCTTGGAACACAGTATTGAAGGATACAGTTAAGCTTGTTCATGTTAACTACAAGGAAAAATTCACATTCGGTGGTAACTTCGATAACAACTATTATTACTGGGCAAAGAAGAACATCACTTGGAATGTAGCAAATCCAACTGCTAACTATTCAGCAGCTAATGTTGAGGCTTGGGCAAATGCAGAATATGCAAAATACGGTGCAGAATCAGCACAGCAGTTCCTTGATGTAGTTAAGGCTTCATTTACTCTTGACCGTTCAATAGCTGAGGATGCTGAGGGCAGATGGTCAGACATTGACTCTGTAAATCTCTTTGACAAAATGAGATACAGCCCACTTGCTGACTACTACTTCAATATCCAGACAGGTCCTATCAACCTTTACCTGATGCAGATGGGCACACCAAATCTTGATAACTTCTTTAACAATCAGTATGATTCATATTCATCACTTGTTGCAGGTATCAACGATTGCCTTGTTGCAGCAGTTAAGGACTTGTTCCCTGACCGTGCAAACATCTATGTTGAGAAAGTAGGCGATAAGGCACTTCCTAATTTGACAACAACAGGCAATGTAAGCACAAAATCAGATTCAGGAATCAGAAGCATCACAACAGCACTTGTTAACAACACACTTAAGGTAATGCAGTATGTTGGCGATACAACCGACAGAAACATCCTTAACGGCTTCTATAAGGCAGGCAACACTACTCTTTCAGAGTCTAACCTTGAAGGAGCAATGATTCCTCTTCTCATTTCCTGCATTGGTAATGTTAACCTTGGCAGTGGCAGACTTGATAAGCTTATCCACACTGAGGATTGGAATGCTTGTAAGGATGCAGAGGCAGTTGCTTTTGTATGCTTAAGAGAGTATCTCTCACACGTAATTCCGTCAAATGATTATAATCAGTATATAACAAGAGGCACAGATGCCGACAAGACAATCAATGCTACTCTTGAGGGTACAATTCTTCCTATGGCTCGTGACGCAGTAGTTTATGTAGCACAGGGCTATGTACCGATTACAGATAAGGATGGAAATATTTGGAAGGCAGAGAATCCAAATCATACAAATGCAGATTTCCTTGACCTTCTTAACTCAATTATTTGCTATTACGCTGACTTCTACACAACACGTACCGGCAGAGCAATGGGCGCAGGTCCACTCCTCGGTCTTGCAGATGGCAACGGTAACAGCACAATCACAAAGAGCAACGGCTTGTGGAAGAATGTTAATAATGCTGTTGACAGATTCTTCCCGATTCTTGCAAAGCTTCAGGGCACATCAACAGGCAAGTTTGATGCTGAAACACTTGTTTGGAAGGACATTGTTCTTGGTGTTCTTGAAATCGGCGATACTTCAATCCACGCTTCAGGTATGGGTGGTGTATCTAACTTCATTTACAGACTTCTTTCAATCATCTGCACAGCTCCTATTCAGACTGACACAGTAGTTAAGACTGCTTATTCAGTTGTTCAGGGCTTGATTAACGGTCTCTTCGGTCCTCGTTACTCAGGCCAGACAAGAGTAGTTATTCCTAATTCAACATCAACTACTCCGTTTGATGATTTAATGAAGAAGAATACTATGATTGGTGCTTCTGCAAAAGATCCGGGCTCACTTATTAAGCTTGCATTGAACTTCATTGAGTTCACCGGCGTTGGAGCAAAGAACAATCAGTTCAGCTTAGAGGGCTATCCTGATACAATTCTTCCGGGTGTTGCATTCGTACTTGTTGCAGTTAACAGCTTTATAAGCTTGTTCCCAGCACTTGGCGAGCACGAGCTTAAGATGGCTACTGCTTCATTTGCAGACCCTGTTGTTACAGGCTTCGGTTCAACAACAAACAACACAAGCTCTTCAAAGGTTATCATCAAGAACAACTCAGTTGGTCTTAACCTTGCTTATGTTGACGGTATGAAAAACGACAAGATTGTTCAGTTCTCTCGTAACTATGTAAAGATTAACAGCGTAAGAATCAGTGGTGCTAACACAAATGCAACTATCCAGAACGCTGCCGGAACACGCATTGCTCCCGGCGAAAAGCTTGAGCTGAGCACTACAACATATTACACAACAGAGGGCGATGCTGATACATCACCATACACAGCAATCATCAATTATGATATTGTTGACCAGAATGGTAAAGTTAAGTACAGCAACCTTACAACATATGCTTATCAGGTGCTTTCAGGTGCTACATCCTGGAAGGAAGTTGTATATCCGGGCGAATTGACAAACACAGGCATTTATAAGCTTAACAGCAAACTTCAGTCAAATGCAGCAGGTGTAGGTGCAACATACCAGGGATATCAGTCAAAGTGTACAGCTAAGTTCGGCTCAGTTAATCCTAACAAGCTTATTGCTAACTATCCGGCTAACGTTGTAGTTTCAACCAGCGACCTTGGAGCAGTTGATACTTTGGGCGTAAGACTTAAGAATATCAAGAGTGGTAATAACAACTCACAGAACTTCTGTAATGCTATCTATTATTATGAGACCGGTGATGTTAAGGACGACGGCACCGGCACTACAGTAACACTTGACAGCACAAATGCTATTCCTGTATTTGATGAGAAGACAGGCAACATTCTTAAGAGAGAGTTTTTCGACTATACTACTAATAAGAATGCAGCTAATCCAACTTGGAATACAAACGGTGGTGCAGGCTTTACTCAAAGTGAGATTAACGGCCTCCTTGATTCATTTACAGATGCAGAGAAGGAAGGCTTCTCAACAAGAGTACACGTTGCATTCAAATTTGCAGATGCAGTAAATAACGGTATGATTGCTGCATACCACAAGAATGCTCGTGGTGAATATCAGTATATTTACCTCAAGAACGGTACAGGCGATTATGCTTATCAAACATTGCTTCCGAAGATTTCAGTAAGAGGTCCTGTTAAAGGCTTGTATCTGAACAACCAGCAATACACAGTTGGTGTAAATGCTGAATCAACTGTTCAATTCCTTAAGTACGACGGTTCAAAAATTGCAGCACAGGATGTTCAGGCTAAGATTGTATTCTTCCAGCCAACTGCGTCAGCTATCGGTGACTTCCAGCTTTCAATCTGCGATACCAATAATGCTAATGCAGTTCAAAATAAGGCTGACGAGCTTGCATCAATTCTTGCAAACTATAAGGAGACAGACTTTACTGATAAGACTGCATTCCTGAATGCACAGGAAGTCATTAAGGAGGCTTACGGCGTAACTGCTACTCCTGTAACTCCTAACAATATTGAAACTCTTAACGATAAGACAGAGCTTACATATACAAGAGGTACATCAACATCAGCATATGGCATGGCTGCTAACAATCCTCTTACAACAACAGAGTACAACAAACTTACTGACGCTGTTAAGGGATTGATTTACTACAACGATGCAGACGGTCACTACTATGCAGATGAAAACTACAAGGCTCCTGTATATTCAACAACAAAGCTTAAGTCAGGCAGCGTTTTAGGTAATGTTGATACAGTAGGTATGCCTGTTACAAAGAATGACGATGGCGTATATTGCAGCACAAATACAAAGCAGTATGTAAGAGCTTGGAATACAAAGGATTACGCTGCTCCGTATTTTGCAAATACAACAACTCAGGCAACTGATGCAGCAGGCAAAAAGCTTTATAATCAAATTCAGTGGACTTATTACACAGCACAGGGTATTGAAACAAATGCCGGTGGTAACTGGGTAATCAAGGCTCCGAAAATTTCTTACCAGATGCCTGAAAACAAGAAGGTTGGTACAACAGTTACAGAAAACCGTGGTATCTACACTCAGACAAATGATAAGCTTGTATATACTCTTGAGGTTGTATATGATGCTATCAACGATGATATGGCTAAGGAGCTCTTTGATCAGGTTTCAGTTATCAGAAGCAACCTTGACTTCACAAACTTTGAGGTTGTAACATTTAACAAGATGGCTAAGATTGCTAACACAATCGAAAAGAATTATAGTATTGATATTACTTATAATAAGCCACAGTATGATGAAGCTGGTGCTGTTGTTAAGGACGCAGAAGGCAACATCGTATTTAATACAGATGTAACCTATACAGACAGAATTAACTTCAGAGCTTATGACGGCTACAAGAAGAACACAAGCATTAACATTGTTAGTGAAAAGGTTGTATCAAATCTTTCATCAACACAGATTAACGCTTACATCGACTTGTTCAACTCATTTATGTCAAAGGTAGTTGAGCGTGGCTACGAGGGCAAGCAGCTTGAGGCAGAAATTCTTTGTGCATCAGGCAATGCTTACAACAAGCTTAATGTTACTCCTGCTGTTAAGGACAATACCGGCAAGGTAACAACAGATGCAGTTATCAAAAAGGGTACAGGCGCTGCTGCTCCTGCATTCGGTAAGTGGGCTGCTGACGGCACACTTGTTAACGAGGGTAGCACAATCTACACAGCTGAGTCTTGGAGCAATTATGTAAATGCTCTTGCAGATGCTGTTAAGATGGCTCAGGACGGTAATGGTTCATACACCTATAAGGCAAAGAACTACTATAAGCCAAACGACAAGGCAGGCTACACAGCTCAGGTATCTGACTGCTACTATGTTGACTCTGTTCTTCAGTATGCAGAGATTAACCTTGACCCACTTCCACCTGTTGAGGAAATCACAGTTAGTGGTAAGATAGTGGTTGCTACTGATTTGACAGGTACAGCTTATACAAACGGTGTCGGTGGAATTAACATTTATTCAGGTGACACAATCGTTGCTACATCTGCTGATGACGGTACATTTACAGCAACAGTTCCTGTTGGCACAACAGAGCTTAAGGTTGTTGGTGATTCAACAATCGACAGAACTGTAACACTTTCAGGTGCTGCAAGCGTAGCTGATGTTGTTATCCCGGTTGTAATCTGTGATTATAACAAGGACGGTGCAGTTAATACTACTGACAAGATTGTTCTTACCAGCGCATTTACTGATTATAATGTATATTGTGACTTCAACTGTGACGGTGTAGTAAACGCAACTGACACAGTTGTATTCAAAGGTTATTTCGGCAAGGCAGTAGCATATAATGCTCTTGCACTTGACTAATTGATTAGTTTTAACAAAACAAGTGTCGAGCCCTTTGGCTCGGCACTTGGGTAACTCTTTATTTGGATATTATGATTGATAAAAAATAGGTGGAGTATCTCTTGTGAAGAACTACATAATTGATAAAGCACCTTTTTGGCACCAATCGTTTTATCATATAACCCCTATACAATAGTATAGGCTGTCTCTTATACACATCTGACGCTGCCGACGAAGGCTTAGGTG
>CAMFYM010000036.1 GCA_946002045.1 uncultured Clostridia bacterium
CAATCAGGCAGATACTGCTGGTTTATCCAATGGTTGTCGTAATCGTGTGGGTACAAATAATGCTGTCCCTTAACCTTAGCATCCTCTCCGTCAAAATGCTTATTTTGAAGCTGACGAGGAATTGGAGCACTGCCGATACCCTTTAAATCTGCCATTGCTTCGTTAATAGCGTTATGGGCAGAATTACTCTTTGGCGCAGTTGCCACAAGTATAACTGCATCTGCAAGAGGTAATCTTGCTTCAGGTAATCCTACCATCATTGCAATATCAACTGCCGATTTTACTATTGGAATAATTTGTGGATATGCAAGTCCTACATCCTCGCAGGCGCACACCATTAGTCTGCGACAGGCAGAGGGCAGATCGCCTGCCTCCAGCAAGCGTGCAAGATAATGAACAGCAGCATCAGGGTCAGAGCCACGCATACTTTTTTGATAGGCAGAGATTATATCATAGTGCTCATCGCCCTCACGGTCATACCTAAATGATGATTTTTGCACAAGCTCCTCTGCTAAATCAAGGGTAATATGCTTAACTCCGTCAACTGTGGGCGTTGCAAAAAAGCAATTCTCTACGCTGTTAAGCGATTTTCTTACATCACCACCTGAGCCTGTTGCCAGCTTTTTGTAAACGCCGTCCTCAACATCAATGGCAATATCATTTTCCTTTGACAAAAAGTCAAATCCCCTCTTAACAGCAGGAATAACATCCTCGCTTTCAACAGGCTTAAATTCAAAAACTGTTGAACGAGAAAGAATTGCAGGATAAATATAAAAATACGGATTTTCCGTAGTAGATGCAATTAAAGTAATTTTACCATTTTCAATAAACTCCAACAAGCTTTGCTGCTGACGCTTGTTAAAATACTGTATCTCGTCAAGATAAAGAAGAATACCGTTAGGTGCAGTAAAGGTGTCAATCTCGGCAACAATATCCTTAATGTCCTGTGTTGACGCAGTAGTGCCGTTAAGCCTTCTTAATGCCTTATTAGTAGCATTGGCAATTATTGACGCCACTGTGGTTTTACCTACACCACTGGGTCCGTAAAATATTAAATTGGGAATATCACCGAACTTAATCAAATTATATAATGCCTT
Source organism: uncultured Clostridia bacterium (assembly GCA_946002045.1). GTDB lineage: Bacteria > Bacillota > Clostridia > Oscillospirales > Acutalibacteraceae > Eubacterium_R. Next base: position 1,098 of record CAMFYM010000036.1, read on the forward strand.
ATCCGGTGATAGCAAATGCCTTTGACCTACAACCTCCTCAAGAGAGGTTGGGCGTATTCTGTCTGCAAGTGGTTTATTCATCACTTATCTCCTTGCTTTTCTCCTGTTGCTTTTTTGAATAAATACAGCCGCAATAGTTTTGTCTGTAAAGATTATATTCCTTTGATAATTCAATAGAACGCTTATAGCCCTCCCTTTTTTTAAAATCGGAGGGTAGCCAGCGTATATTATATTCCTTTTCAAGCTCAAAGCCGATTTCGTTAATTTTTTGTGAGTTTTTCAAGGGGCTGATTGTAAGGGTGGTACAAAAATAATCAAAACTATTTTCTTTGGCAAGCCTTGCTGTTTTTTCTAACCTTAGGCGATAGCATCTAAAGCACCTTTCTCCACCTTCACAGCAATCCTCATATCCTCTTGCAATATCAAAAAACTCACTGCTGTTATAATCGCAGTCCATAAAGGATACCTTGCCTTGCAGTGGCATACTGTTAATCAGTCTAATTTGCTCTGCCTTTCGCTTTTCGTACTCATCCTTATCGGAAATATTGGGATTGTAATACAAAATAGTGACAGAAAAATATTTTGACAGATATTCTATTGTGTAGCTGGAGCAGGGCGCACAGCAGCTATGCAGCAAAAGAGAGGGCAATATGTCCTCTCCTTCATTTTTTGCCGTTATTTTATCAAGCATTAGCTGGTAGTTAATTTTGTTCATTGCAAATACCTATCCCAAATAGTTTTTTGGATTTGCTCTTTGTCCGTCAAATCGAATTTCAAAATGACAATGTGGTCCTGTGGAATTACCTGTTGAACCGCTTTTTGCAATTTGCTGACCCTTCTTTACGCTATCACCGTTTGAAACAAGTATTGATGAATTATGAGCGTAAAGGGAAACAACAGACCTACCCTTTGAATCAGTACCGTGATAAATCATAACATAATATCCGTAGCTGTAATCAAGACGCTTCACCGTAATAACAATACCATTCTGAACTGCCACGACCCTTGAGCCCATAGGACAAGGAAAATCAATACCACCATGGTACCTGCCTGATGAGTAATTAGGATAACCTGCTGATACCGATGTATGATTAGGCACCGGATAGATCATATTCAACACAGCATCGGAGTTTGAATAAACATCTGATTTATTGATGATTATTTGGGTTGTATCCTCCTTGCTATCTGATGCCACAGCAGTAGTTACCTCCTGTGGTGCCTTAACGCCGGAAATCAACGCCTGAATTTCGCTTTCAACAGCAGCCATAAGCTCTGCATCCTCGTTCCAAAACTCTGTGTACTGCTTGTTCTGTTGGGTTAACTCTGCTAAAAGCCTGTCACATTCTGCACGATCGGTTGCCAAAATCGCCTTCTTTTCTGCAATGGATTGGCTATTGCTTTCAATATTTTTTTGCTTTTTTACAAGGTCTGATTTTTGAGTATCAAGACTGTTTTTGATTTTTTCATATTTTTCAAGCTGGGCATTAAGTCCGTCCTGCTTTGTGAGAATATCCTGTGTTTTTTCCTGTACCTCATTCAAAAGACGGGTGTTGCTTTTTGCCACTGACTTAATCATTTCATATCGGGTTAACAGGCTTGAAATGTCCTTGCAGGTTATCAGTGCCGAAATCAGGTTATAGTCACCACTTATGTATATAACACGAAGTCTTAAGCAATAGGCGTCATACACGGCTTTAAACTTTTTTTCCAGTCGGGCAAGCTCATTCTTTGACCTTTCAACCTCTTTTGAAACTGCTTCAAGCTCCTTTTCATTTTTTTCAATATCAGGGATTAGCTTGTCAATTTCTGATTGAATTTCGATATTATGATTTTCAAGAATAGTAAGCTGCTCATTCATATAACCTATTTTTCTGTCAAGGGTATCAATATATTCTCCTGTTACCTTTGACTCCTTTTCAAGCTGGGCAAGCTTCTTTTCTGTTTCCTCAAGCTCCTTTTGGAGCTGCTCCTGCTGCTTTCGTAATTCCTCCTCAGCCTTTTGCTTATCCTCTTGACTGATTTCTTCCTTTTGAACATCGTTAGCCTGAGTGGTGTCTGTAACTGCTTCGTTTAAAGCTGTTGTGCTATCCTGAGCAAGTGCAACTGACTGACTTAAGGTTGAAAGCAGCAATAATGCTGCCATCATTAACGAAAGAAATCTAATCTTCAATTTTAAAACCCCTTTCGTTAATGAAATAGTAATTTATCTCGGCAAATAGCCGGTTGGATCTACACAATGGTCATAGCTTGCTGTTGGCGTTCTGACCTCAAAATGACAATGTGGACCTGTTGAGTTACCTGTTGAGCCACTGTATGCAATAAGTTGTCCCTTTTCGACTTTCTTTCCCTCTGACACAACTCGTGATGAATTATGCGCATAAAGGCTGAAAACATAATTCCCTGCTGAATTTTTCTTGTCGTGTGCAATAACAATATACCTGCCGTAGCTTCTGTAATTGCCGTTTGCATCTGTTAAATCCTTTGAAATAAGAACAACACCTGACTCAACTGCAACTACGGCTGACCCTGACGCACAGGCAAAATCAACACCGGTATGACCGGCATAGCCTGCACTTCCATAGCCTGTGGTAATTTTTGTTTGACTTGGAACCGGGAATGTCATCTCCAGCTTATTTGAAGATGTAGTTGCCTTTTTTGTGGTTGTAGTAGTTTTTGGTGGAGCAGTTGTAGTAGTTGTTTGCTTTTCTAATTCCTCAAGATATTTTTGAGCAGCCTCTTCAATTTCACGGTTAACGGCATTTAGCTCTGCCTGATCCTGATGCCTGTATTCACTGTATGTTTGAGTTTCGTTCTGAAGCTTAAGCAAAAGCTCGTCAGCCTCTTTCTTTTCACTTTCATAGCTATCTTGAATATCGGCAAACTCTGACTGCTGAGCGTTAAGATTGTTAACCGTTTGTGATAGACTTTCTCTGTTCTTTACAAGTGCCTGCTGATTATTGGCAAGACTGTCCTGCTTATTTGACAGCTGATTTTTTGTGTCAGTCAGCTTTTCGCCTTGCTCCATCAGGTTGTTTAGCAGGTCGCTGTCCTGCTTTGTTACTCGCCTTATCATTTCGATACGGGTTAAAAATGTAGAAATATCGGTACTGCTTAACAAGGATTCAAGCACCGAGGTGCTGCCACTGACATACATTGCCTTGGCTCTTTCCCTGTAATTTGCATAGGATTTATCAAACTTAATCTTTACCTCTTCACTTTCCTTTGCCAATCGGTCAATCTCTACCTCAAGAGAAGCAATTTCCTCCTCGTTTTCCCTATACTGACGCTCAAGCAAAGAGATTTTATCCTCTGACTCGTTGATCTGATTGCCTGTAACAGTAAGCTGTTGGTCTAAATATCCAAGCTTTTTATCAAGAGTGCTGATATATTCCTCAGTATTTTTTGACTGCTGTTCTAATTGGTCAAGCTTACTGTTAACCTCCTTTAGCTGTTGCTCAAGGTAAGCCTGCTTTTCCTCCGGCGAAAGACTTTCGTAGTTATCGGAATATTCAACTGCCTTAACATCTAACAGGCTATTTGGCAAAATCCCACCGATAAAAAAGCAGAAAGCCAACAAAACAGAAAGCACCCTGAATGTTGGTTTTATCTGTTTCATTGACTTCACTCCTTAGTAGTTATAAATAGTTCATTGGATTAACTCTGTTACCGTTAACACGCACCTCAAAGTGACAATGAGGGCCTGTTGAATTACCGGTGCTGCCTGCTGCTGCAATAACCTGACCGGCAGAAACAGATTGTCCTGTGCTAACAAAAATTTGACTGTTGTGCGCATAAAGCGTTGAAAGACCGTCACCGTGGTCGATGATGATATGATAGCCGTAGCTGTAATTCAAATATGCAACCTTGATTACCACACCACTTGATGCAGCGTAAATATTTGAGCCTGTTGAAACAGGGAAATCAACACCACCGTGATATGAACCACTTGAATAATTAGGATAGCCGGCAGAAATCATACTTGAATCTGTGGGATAACGAAGCTGACCTGAGCCTGAGCCGTAGGAGCCTGCGTTTGAAATGGTGGCACGGATTTCGTCCTCAACCTGACGCAATCTGTCCTCGTTAGTATCAATGATTTCCATATACTCTGAGGTTTGACTGCTAAGCTTTCTCATAAGCGCATTACATTCTGCTGCCTGTGAATCAAGCTCGCTTTTTGACTTATCAATTTCGTTAATGCTTTGCTGAAGCTTATTCTTATCCTTCTCCAGATTTTCCTTATCCTTTGAAAGCTCGTTTCTCTTAATTTCAAACTCCTGCTTTTTCTTCTCAATTTCCTCCATTTTTTTCATAAGGTCATCAAGAATTTTGCTATCCTGCTTTGATACGGAATTTATCATTTGAGAGCGAGTAAGCATTGTGCTCATATCAGGACAGGTTAACAGCACCTCAAGTGTTGAGGCGGTACCTGAAACATACATTGCCTTAAGTCTTTGACAATAAAGCTCATATGTATCGTCAAACTCTGCCTGCTTTTTATCTATTTCCTGCTGAGCCTTAATAAGCTCCTGCTCCGTTTTTTCAATCTTTGCCTGAATTGCATCAATCTCTGCCTGTAAGGAATCCCTTTGTGCCTCTAATGTGCTAAGCTTGTCCCTAAGCAAATTTATCTTTGCCATTAGTGCGTCTAAGTATTCCTGTGTTTGTGCTTTTTCTTTTTCTAACTCATCAATATGGCTTTGAGCAGCATTTATTTCGTCTTGAATTTGCTCCCTTTCGTTTTGCAATTCCGATGTTGATTTTGCCTGTGCAGAAAAGCTAAAGGAAAAGGTGGCAGCAACAAGAGCAAAGCACATAATCAGTGATATGATTTTATAATGCGACTTAAACATTGCTAATCTCACTACCCTCTTTATTTAGATATTTTCTCATAGTGACAAGTGAGCCACCAACACCACATACAATGCCGATAAGGATAAACACACCAAGCATCGTCAAAGCGTATTCGGTAAACGGTACAGCCTCAAGATTAAGGGTCTTGAGAACATCGCCAAATTGTGATACTGCTAACTGATAAAGTCCCCAAACAAGACCCAAGCCGAGTACGCCGGACATAACACCCAATATCATACCCTCAATAATAAACGGAAATCTTACAAAATTATTTGTTGCACCAACAGACTTCATAATACTGATTTCCAGCCTGCGACTGTAAACTGTAAGTTTGATTGTGTTAGAAATAATGAACAATGAAATAAGGAACAGCACGCCGACAATTACTATTGAAATAACGGTAATTCCCTGACGGATTGCAACAAGCTTTTGTGCCAAATCCTTGTTTTCACGGATAATATCTACATTTTCAATATTATTAAGCTGTTCTACTGTTTGGTCAAATAAATCAAGATTATCGACCGTTACCTTGTATGCATCAGGCAAAGGATTATCGTTGCTGACGTTTTTAAAAAGCTCTGCCTGTGCATCGCCCATAGTAGCAAGCTGCTCCTCAAAGGCAACCTCCTTTGGAACAAACTCAACCTGGTCAACATTGTCAAGCTGTTTGATTTGACCTTCCATTGCATCAAGCTGCTGGTCGGTGGTATCCTCTTTTGCGAATACCATAATTACATTTTCGTCCTCAACCTTTTCAAGCAAGGAGTCAATGTTAAGGAATATCATACCTGCTGTGCCGATAAGCACAAGGCAGCTCATAAGAACACAGATTGACGCAATAGACATCATTCTGTTTGTCCACACATTACGAAAGCCCTCTTTAGTAAGGTACTTTATACTTGATCCTGTCATTACTCCTCACCTCCTGCTGCTTCATCTTTATTAGCTTCGTTGCTGTCTGAAACTACATCCTCAAGATTATCAAAAATATCCTCAAGCTCCACCTTGTCGATAGAAACATTTTCCTCAAAGAAGAACATATCCGTATCCTCCTTTGGATGCTCGCTTTCAAATTGAGCATGAGTCGGATCAGGTGTGTCTGATACAACCTCACCGTTTTTAATAACTATTACTCGTCTTTGGAAGGAACGAACCAAATCGTGCTCGTGAGTAACCATAATTACAGTTGTTCCTGCGTTGTTTATCTTGGTAAGAAGTCCTACGATTTCGTGGCTCATTTCGGGGTCAACATTACCGGTAGGCTCGTCCGCAATAATAACCTTTGGATTATTAACCAATGCTCTTGCCAACGAAACTCTCTGCTGCTCGCCACCGGAAAGCTCGTTAGGCATACATCTTGCCTTTTGTGACAAGCCAACAAGCTGAAGAATATAGGGAACTCTTTTTCTTATTTCCTTTTCCTTTGCGCCGATAACTCTCATTGCAAAAGCAACATTGTCATAAACGCTCATTTTTGGAATTATACGGAAATCCTGAAAAACAATACCCATATCACGCCTATAATACGGAACCTGTCTTTTTTTAAGTGTGGCAGAGGAATAATCGTTAAAAATAATTTCGCCCTCTGTTGGCTTTTCCTCATGCATAATAAGCTTTAAAAATGTGCTTTTACCTGCACCTGATGAACCAACAACAAATACAAATTCTCCATCCTCAATCTTGATATTAACATTTGATAGAGCGTGTGTACCGTTGCTGTCATAAACCTTTGATACATTTCTAAATTCAATCACAGCTTTTACCTCTTGTTTTAATTTTGCGAATTTTGCAATAGTGTAGTGATGCACTCTCGCAAGTTACCTATTATATAATATATCAACTTATGTAATAAATCAAGACCTTTTTGTTACTCTTTTGTAAACATAAGAAAATGCACAGCAGGAAAATCTACTGTGCACTGTTGAATAATTTTAGTATTTTATTGGGCTTGAAGCCAAATACTTGTTAACCATAAGTGCTACCTTAAATACGATAGCATCGTCAAATTCTCTTAAGTCAAGGCCTGTAAGCTTTTTAATCTTTTCAAGCCTGTAAACCAGCGTATTTCTGTGAACAAAAAGCTTTCTTGATGTTTCGGAAACATTAAGGTTATTTTCAAAAAACTTTTGAATTGTGAATAATGTTTCCTGATCAAGAGATTCTATTGAGCCACGCTTAAACACTTCCTTAAGGAACATATCGCAAAGAGTTGTGGGAAGTTGATAAATAAGACGGGCAATACCCAAATTCTCATAGCTAACGATTGTTTTTTCGGTATCAAATACCTTGCCAACCTCAAGTGCAACCTGTGCCTCCTTAAAGGAATGAGCAAGCTCCTTAATACCTGTAACACAGGTACCGATGCCGATATATGCATTAAAGTAAAACTCGGAAAGAAGCGTGTCGTTAATTGAACGGGCAAGCTTTTCTAAATCCTTGCTGTCAACATTAGGCCTAACCTCTTTAACAAGTGCAATATCGTTTTCGTTGACATTGATAACAAAATCCTTTGACTTGTCAGGGAAGAAATTTTGAATAATATCGAATACCGAAACCTCTGTTTCCTGTGTGGTACGAATTAAGAAAACAACCCTTGTTGCATCGTTGTTGAAATGCAGCTCCCTTGATTTGATATAAATATCACCGGGAAGAATATTGTCAAGAATTACATTTTTAACAAAATTGGAACGGTCAAATTTTTCATCATTATTCTGCTTGATTTGGTCAAGAGAAATAGCGATAAGCTGTGAATACTTACGGCTGAGCTCGTCTGTACCATCTACAAAAACAGCATATTCGGGACGAATTAAAACATCAAAGGTTGTGTATGTTGAATTGTCAACACAGGTCTGTGTGCCACTAAAGACACCGGCAGAAACAACACCCTTTCTTACCTCGCCGATAAGTCCAAGGTCACTGCACGCAATAACAGTACCGGACTCATCAACAACACCGATTGTTCTGTCAACAGCCTCTCTCATTTGGTTGATTATTCCCTGAAACAGTCTATTTGGCATATTATTCACCTCTCGTACATATAGTCCTTATCGCTATGCAAAAACACAAAAATGCACAAAAAGAAAAGGCTCTACTTGTTCATATTATACAAGACAATTTATCAATTTGCAACTATTTTAACAAAAAAATATATATTTTTTTGTTAGTGTTGCATAAAGCAAAACCTTATATACAATATGTAGTTGAAAGGTCTTTTTTTGCCCATAGTTATTGTTATTTACAATTTTCGACTAAATTTATTTCCTCTTGACTCATATACCTGCAATCACCGTAATCAAGGCTTTCGTCTAAAAACAGGCCACCCATTTTCACTCTTTTAAGTTCAATTACCGTGATTGAGAATTTTTTAAACATTCGTTTAATTTGATGATACATACCCTGCTTAATCGTGACCTGTGCCACGGTTTTTTCATCATTAAGAGCAAGGATTTGGGCAGGCATACACAGTCCGTCTGTTAGCTCAATGCCCTGTTCAAAGGCATTAACTAAATCGTCATCAAAGGGCTTATCAAGTGTAGCAATATATGTTTTTGGAATATGATTTTTAGGGCTTAAAATCCTGTGGGCAAAATCACCGTCATCAGTAATCAACACAAAGCCTGTGGTGTCCTTATCAAGCCTGCCGGCAGGGAAAAGATTTTTCCTTTTCATTTCCTGTGGGAGAATATCTACTACCGTTTTTTCGCTACCACCCTCTGAGGCAGAAATAACCCCCTTTGGCTTGTTCATCATTATATACACGAATTTATTATAATTGATTTTACTGCCGTTAAAGCAAATATCTGCTTTGTGCTCATCAACTCGTGCGCCGATATTCTTTTCAACACTGCCGTTGACGGTAACTAATCCTTTTTTCAAAATTGCTCTTGCATCAGTGCGCGACACATTTAAAGCAACCGAAATAACCTTGTCAATTCTTTCCATTACTCTCCGTTAAATCCAACTAAAAATCCGTTTTCAGCCGAAGTGTTGCAAATATCTCCACCAATCAGTACGCCGTCACACACAAGCATATCTGCAACCACACCCTGCTTTTTATCCTTATAATTACTTATGACATAAGTATAAAGCTTTACCTTTTTTCCTTTATAATTACTCAAATCAAATCCCTGATTTATTTGTATTTGATTATAGTCGCTATACACCTTATTCCAGCTTTCGGGAATAGTTAATTCCTTTTCCTGAAAATCGCCGTCAACCTCCCAACCGTATGTGGCAAGATAATTTCGTCTCTCCTCGTCGGTTGATGCACTGATTATGGCAGAAACGCTCTGCTCCTTTTGCAAATGATTAGACAAAAAGGTCAATGCAATAACGGCAACTCCGGTAACCACCAGCACCAAGCCGAAAATCATTTTTGGCTTTAATTTTAAAGTAAGCATTTTCATAAAATCACCCAAATAATTTTATGAAACAAACCTACACAATATAATCTTTTACTGTATCAAGAAACGAAATTTCTGCCGTGCAATCAAGAAATAAGCCCTGTTGCAAATACTCCTGGCTGTGAATAACGCCGTCTTTTCTGATTTTACCTGCTAAATACACCTTGTCAAAGGGCAAAAGAATATTAACTCTTTTTCTTGTTTGAGGCAGAGCCTTTTCAATTGCTTCAAGCAAATCGTCAATGCCCTGACCTGTTTTTGCACTGATTTTAACACAGGGAATTTCATTTGCACCATAGCTTAAATCATCGCTGATAATACGATAGCGCCAGTCAACATCATCAAAAAAGCACGCCTTATCGCATTTATTAAAAACATTTATTACAGGCACATCCACACAGCCGTTCTTGAATAATGACTGAAGAATTGAATTGGTTATTTGAATATGATTATGACATTCCTCGTTAGAGGCGTCGCAAACATTCAAAATCACATCGGCATATGTTGCCTCCTCCAGCGTTGAGCGAAAGGCATCCACTAATTGATGAGGAAGTCTGCTGATAAATCCTACTGTATCCACAAGCATTACCTGCTGACCATTTGGCAAAACAAGCCTTCTTGCAGTAGGGTCAAGTGTGGCAAAAAGCTTGTCCTCCTGCAATACTCCTGCGTCAGTGAGCCTATTCATCAGCGTGGACTTGCCTGCATTTGTGTATCCCACAATAGCAACGGTAATTACTCCGTTCTTTCTTCTTCGGATGTGCTGCATATTTCTCCTGCGCTCCACATCGGCAAGCTCTTCCTTGATATACTGAATTTTTCTTCTTATATGACGCTTGTCTGACTCTAACTTGGTTTCACCGGGACCTCTTGTTCCTATACCCCCACCAAGCCTGGACATACTAACGCCCTTGCCTGTTAGGCGAGGAAGTGAGTATTTAAGCTGTGCAAGCTCTACCTGAAGCTTACCCTCCTTTGACCTGGCACGACCTGCAAAAATATCAAGTATCAAGGTGGTTCTGTCAACTACCCTTGTATCCGTTTCGTCCTCAATATTTCTTATTTGAATAGGCGTAAGCTCGCTATCTGCAATAATAAGGTCAATTTCGTTGTTACTGCAAAATTCCTTAATCTCCTGCAATCTGCCCTTGCCTACATATGTTGCAGCCTCAACAGCAGGTCGCTTTTGCACCATTTGTGCCACCACCTGCGCTCCGGCAGTTGATGCTAATTCACCAAGCTCTGCCATTGACACATCATAATCATAATCACCTGTATCAACAGCAATCAAAAGTGCCCGTTCCTTTTTTTCTTCATTTGTTAAATCAAAAGACATACAATCCCTCAATTATTTATTTACAATAGCCTGTAACACTCTGTTTGCGATAGGTCCTGCCGTTCTTGATCCGGAATTACCGTATTCCACAAGCACAACAAAGGCATACGGATTTTTTTCATCATCCATAAAGCCCACAAACCAAGCAGTATTGTGCGCGTCAACGCCGTCAATTTGAGCCGTACCTGATTTTGCACAAAGATTCAAACCCTCGTAATTATAATCGCCGTAATTCTCTGTAACATTATAGCGCATCATATTTTTCATTTTCTCTGCAACCTCGACAGTTAAAAGCTGTGTCTCTTTTTTTACAAAGCCTAAATCAAGAGCCTTTCCTGCCTTGCTTGCAAATGAATTAACAAGGTTATACGAAACAGTCTTGCCGTCGTTTGCAACTGCACCAACCATACGGAGCATTGCTATGGGAGAAACGAGAGTATCGCCCTGACCGATACCGGTCCAGCCGATATAATCGTCTGCATCTCCTTTTTCAAGGAAAAATCTTCCCGTGGAGGAGTCAATGTCACCACTTACGGATACAGTGGAGGTTAAGCCCAGCTCCTGAACGGTTTTCGCCAGCTTATCAGGTCCAAGCTCTATTGCAATCTGTGCAAACGCAGAGTTACAGGATTTTGCCAATGCATCCTTAAAATTCAGTTCCCCGTGATAAGCATTACACTCAATAGGTGTTCCTGTGCCCGGGTCATATTCGCCAACACACCTAAATTTTCTTTCATAAATATCAGGTATATTTTCAATAGCGCATATTGCAGTTACAATCTTAAAGGTTGAACCCGGAGTATAAAGTCCTGACAGAAGTCGGTTTATATATGCACCCTCGTAATAAGGATTAGTGTCAATATCCGAAGGCTTGTTCTGTGGGTCATATGCCGGAGTAGAAACCATACAAACAATATCGCCTGTTTTGTAATTAACAACTCCCACACATCCTGCCTTGTAGTCAGACAGTGCCTTGTATGCAACATCGCAAATATCAGCATCAATAGTCAGCT
>CAMFYM010000037.1 GCA_946002045.1 uncultured Clostridia bacterium
ACCTATTCGGCTCCCCTTTTAATGTAATAAAGGGGAGCTGTCACGAAGTGACTGAAGGGATAAAAGGTAATTTTACAATCCCTCAGTCGCATATAAAATGCGACAGCTCCCTTTACACAAGGGAGCCGTAAATTGAGACTTTAAGAAATGTGGATAAATTTGCACCGAACAAAAATATAAAGTCATATTATGCTTCGGCACGGTTCAGTCCACTTTATCGACAGTCTGAGATGGGTAGGTTTTTTGCCTACTCGTCTTTTTTGTCAGGAGCAAGCCCCTGTCATAAGATTTCTTATTTACAGAATTTGTGATTACCGATTACCTTTACAACAGGACGGGAATGCATAAATGCGTCATTAGTTTTGCTGGCGTTAAAGTAATAGATTGCCCCACCGGACGGGTCCCAGCCGTTAATAGCATCGGTGGCAGCACGCTTTGCAGATGCAGCCACAGGCGCATACCAATTTGAATCGTTAACACAGCTAAAGGCACCGTTTTGATAAACAACACCACTGATTGAGTCAGGGAAGGAGGGGTGCTTTACACGGTTAAGAATTACTGCACCTACTGCCACCTGTCCCTCATAGCTTTCGCCACGAGCCTCTGCGCTGATAACCTTTGCCAAAAGCTCCACATCGGAATTTGAATAGGCAGTATTATTGTTGGAGCTGCCACCACCTAAGCCCAGATACAGCAAGGTTTGCTTGCCACAAATACCGTCGGCAGTTATTCCACAGTTACGCTGAAAGGAGGTTACGGCTGACTTTGTATTTTGACCGTATATGCCGTCAACTGCACCCTTATAATATCCAAGAGAGGAAAGCTTACGCTGAATTGACTTAACCTCCTCACCTGTTGAGCCTAACCTTGACACTGCATAGGTGCTGACCTGCCTGTCCGTTACGGCAAGATAAATTGTGCCACCTATCAGCGCACCTGCCACCAATACTGCACAGGACACTACTATAATAATAAAATTTCTGAAAGCCTTATACACAGTCATAAAATCAACTCCTACACAAATGTATTTATAATAAAGGACAGGGCAACGCCTGCTCCTGTAAAAAGGGCAGAGTTCAAAATAATTTTGATTATTCTTTTTTTACCTATTCTTGCCCTGGGAGGCTTTTGTGAGATCGATGCCAATGCCTCTGCCTCCCTTTGTATTGTTTTCCTGTCTGTGTTTTTATATTCAGGCTTAACAAAAAAAATAATTTTTTCAAAATACGGATTTTCTGTATTGGTAACCTCAAGTATTTGCTTGTTGACGCCTTTAATCATTGTTATTTTCCTTTCACTTTTATACAATTAGTGTAGGAAAAATATCGGCAAATATACCAATCTGTTTTTGTCGAATTTTGTGTATTTTTTCAAAAAATAATCCTTGACATACAATTTGTAATAACGAAATGTATATTTAAAATCATTTTTATGTTTGTGGAAAACTCTGTGGAAAATGTTGAAAACTACGGTGTTTTCCCTTGTTTTTAGTGGAAAATTTATGTTGAAAACTATGTTGAAGCTTAAAATTTGCCACATTTCATAACTTTACACAAAGTTTTCAACAATATCAAAGGTTACAGAATTGACATAATTTTTTGTATAAATTGCTCTTTTTTACTTTCACTCTTGACAAAAAAATGTTATACTCTCAGTAAGCAAGTAAAATAAATAAGAATAAGGTTTAAGGAGAATTAACTATGGATATAAAATATATTGACAATGATATTGTGTTAAAAAATGTTAAGTGCCTTGACCTGGACCTGACTCTTGACTGTGGTCAGGCGTTCCGTTGGAAAAAGGAAGAGGACAACAGCTGGAGCGGTGTTGTTAACGGCGTATTTTTAAACATAAAAAAGGACGGCGACACCTTTATTTTAAAGAATACAACCAAGCAGGATTTTGAAAGCATTTGGTGCCACTACTTTGATTTTGACAAGGATTATGTAGAAATTTGTAACAGGCTGAAGCAGGATAAATTGCTGTCACCGACTGTTGATAGATATTACGGAATACGCATACTTAATCAGGACAGCTGGGAGGCACTTTGCACCTTTGTTATCAGCCAGCAAAACAACATTAAGCGAATTAAAGGAATTGTGGACAGGCTGTGTCAAGCCTATGGCGAAAAGGTGCGTGAGGGTTGGTATTCCTTCCCAACGGCTGAAAGGCTGAGCACTCTCACTGTAGAGGATTTTGAAAAATTAGGTACAGGCTACCGTGCCAAATACCTTGAGCAGCTGTCAAAAGGAGTTGCAAGGGGAGAAATTGACCTGCAAAAAATAAAAGGCCTGCCCTTGAACGAGGCAAGGCAGGAGCTGTTAAAAATATTCGGCGTGGGCATTAAGGTTGCCAACTGTGCGTTATTATTCGGCTTTGAATTTTATGACGCATTCCCGGTAGATGTGTGGATGAAGCGTGTTATGGAATATTACCCTAACGGCTTGCCGAAATGCTTTGAGGGTATTGAGGGCATTGCACAGCAATACCTGTTTCACTGGGCAAGAAATAATCTTTGACAAAGGAACTGACTATGCAAAAATTATTTGTGGATTTTGTGCCACAGGGCACAGTAGCATTAAACGAGGAGCAGTCACGCCATATTGCAAAATCACTGCGTATGAGAGTTGGCGATATGCTAACGCTGAATTGTGGTGACGGTAACGATTACGGCTGCATTATTGACAAAATCGACTCCACCACCGTTACACTGTCTGTTTGCTATCAGCAGCCAAACAACAGCGAGCCGTCTGTTAAGGTTACGCTGTATCAGGGTGTGCCAAAGGGCGACAAGATGGAGGATATTATCCAAAAATGCACAGAGCTTGGAATAAGCAGTGTTGTGCCTGTGCTGACTCACAGGTCTGTCAGCCGACCGGACGAAAAATCAGCAAGGAAAAAGCAACTGCGTTACCAAAAAATTGCCCTTGAAGCATCACAGCAAAGTGGGCGAGGCATTGTGCCGGAAATTAAGCCTATGACTACTCTTCCACAAGCAGTTAAAGATGACAACAGTCAGCTGAAAATTGTGTTCTACGAGGGTGGTGGCGAGCCCATAAAAAGCCTTATCACAGATGACATTAAATCTGTTTCAATCTACATTGGCAGCGAAGGTGGATTTGAATTGGAGGAAGTTGAACTGATTAAGAGCAACGGTGGTGTTGCAGCAACCCTTGGCAAAAGAATACTGCGAACCCAAACGGCTCCTGTGGCAGCATTAACGGCAATAATGCTATTAACAGACAATCTTGAATAAAATAAAGCAAAGCGACTTGGAACTCAATCCAAGTCGCTTTTTCATTCATATAACAATGATTATTTAACAAACTCTTCCGTAACCTTAACAATGTTATCGGCACACAAGCCAAATTGCTTAAGCAGGTCAAGAGCAGGTCCACTGTGGCCGAACTCGTCATTAACGCCGATACGCTTAACAGGAGTAGGACAGCCCTCGCTAAGAGCAGCACAAACAGCCTCTCCAAGACCACCGATAATATTATGTTCCTCGACAGTAATTACCTTGCCTGTTTTTTTAGCAGAAGCAATGATAAGCTCCTTATCAAGAGGCTTAATGGTGGCAATGTTAATGATTTCGGCACTGATTCCCTTTTCCTCAAGGGCCTTGCCTGCCTCAATAGCCTCTGCTACCATAAGACCGTTAGCAACGATTGTTACATCTGTACCCTCTTTAACAATCTCGCCCTTGCCGATTTCAAATTTATAATCATCGCTGTGGAATACAGGAACGGCAAGTCTGCCAAATCTCAAATAAACAGGGCCTTCATATTCATAAGCAGCCTTAACTGCCTGCCTTGCCTCAACATCATCAGCAGGACAAATAACAACCATACCCGGAATTGCCCTCATAAGAGCGAAGTCCTCACAGCACTGGTGAGATGCACCGTCCTCACCAACAGAAATACCTGCGTGAGTTGCACCGATTTTAACATTAAGATGTGGGTAGCCGATTGTGTTTCTAACCTGCTCAAAGGCTCTGCCGGCAGAAAACATTGCAAAGCTTGACGCAAAAGGAACAAGTCCCATTGTGCTCATACCTGCTGCAACGCAAATCATATTAGCCTCGGCAATACCACAGTTAATATGGCGCTGTGGATATTCCTTTTTAAAAATACCTGTTTTTGTTGCTGCTGCAAGGTCTGCATCAAGGACTACTAAATCCTCTGCACCACCTGCTGCAAGCTCCTTAAGAGCGTTACCATAGCTATCTCTTGTTGCAATTTTCTTAATCTCTGCCATAATCACGCCTCCTCTATCTCTGCAAGCCTTGCATTAAGCTCTGCCATTGCAATATTATATTCTTCCTCGTTAGGTGCCTTGCCGTGCCAGCCCACCTGATTTTCCATAAACGAAACGCCCTTGCCTTTAACCGTATTCATAATAATACCAAAGGGCTTTGTGCTGTTATGGAAGGCTTCAAATGCAGATTCAAGCTCGTCAAAATTGTGGCCGTCAATTACAGCAACATCAAATCCAAATGCCTTGAGCTTTTCATCAACAGGCTTTGAGCTCATAACATCATCACAGGCACCGTCAATCTGAAGTCCGTTGCAATCAATAATTGCACAGAAATTGTCAAGCTTATAGTGATTAGCAAACATCATTGCCTCCCACACCTGACCCTCTTCAATTTCACCGTCACCTAAAAGTGCATAAACCCTAACCTTATCGTTACCAATGAATTTTGCACCCTTTGCCATACCTACTGCTGAACTGATGCCCTGACCCAGTGAGCCTGTGGACATATCAATACCGGGAACAGTATTCATATTAGGATGACCCTGAAGGTAGGAATCAATATGACGAAGTGTTTTTAAATCTTCAACAGGGAAAAAGCCCTTTAATGCCAAGGCGCTGTAAAGACCGGGTGCACAATGGCCCTTTGAAAGAACAAATCTGTCACGGTCCTGCCATCTTGGATTAGATGAGTCAATATCCATTTCTTTAAAATAAAGATAAGCAAACAAATCTGCTGATGAAAGACTGCCACCGGGGTGACCTGCCTTTGCGTTATATGTACTTTCAATAATGCCCATCCTGATTTTTGTGGCATATGCCGAAAGCATTTTCTTTGTTTCTGCGTTCATAGTAATACTCCTGTATATAAATAAAATTTAGTCAATTTTAGTATAGAAGGTGTCAAGAACAACCTCCATAAGCTTATCCTTGTCAGGATAAAATTCTGCGTAAACCACATCGCCGTAGTCAATTCTGTCGCTTTCTCTCATTTCACCCTGAAGAGTAACAGTTTCAAAATCATTTACTCCCTTTGACAATACTAACGATGCCAAGTAGGTTGCGTCCGAAAGAGAAATATTTGTTGTGCTGTATTCCGTTGCAGTGTTATAAAGACTGCTGACTACGCTGAAATCATTTTTAACAGCAGGAAGAAGCTGTGCTGCAAACGCCTTAACATACTGCACCTGCCTTTGTGTTCGGTTAAGGGAGGCGTTAACAGTATCCATATCTCTTGTTCTTACATACTTTTCCGTAAGATCACCGATAAGGTGAACGGTGTCGCCCTCTTTAATACCCAAATTCGGGAAATTATATAACGACTTAACAGATACTCCACCGATTGCATCGTTAATAGGTGCAATACCGTTAAGGTCAAGGGCAAAATACTTGTTGATTGGCACATTGCAAAGAATACGGCTGATTGATGTAACAACATTGTTTGCCGATGTGTCCTTGCCGTTACCGTAGGCGTAGCTCAGGCAAAGCTGCATTTCCTCATTCCTGAGCAAAATATTACTTTCGGAATAAATCGGAATTTCCACCATAGTATCACGGGGAATAGCAATAGCCTTTGCCCTGCCTGTGTTAGTATCAATAGTAAGAATAATGTTGGCATCTGCCTGTCCTGCTGTGCCCACTGTATTATTCTCAAGTCCAAGCTCACGCTTATCAACACCGATAAATGCAATGGAAATAATATCCTTGTTATAAACATATTCGTGGCCGTTGTATGTAAGCTTTTCCTCATAATCTGTTTGGGTGCTCACATTGGTAAGATTGCTTTTGCCCTGATGCTCAAGGAAGAATATTGTGCCGAAAACAGCAGTAATCATAATCACTAAAATTACTAATACTGCAATGGCAATCCTTGCTGCAATAGGAAGCTTTTTCTTTTTCTTCTTACTCTTACCGTGAGAGTGAGAGTGAGAATGTGAATGAGAATGAGAATGTGAGTGTGAATGTGAGTCGGATTGTGAGTGTGAGGAATGGTGATGATGTCCTTCGCTTTTAATGTACTGCTTTTCCTTTACACGAAAATCGGTGCTATCCCCGTCCTCCTGTCTTTCGGTAACATCGGCTGAAAGGTCGATTACCTCCTCAACCTCCTTATCCTTTTTCTCATTCTGCTCCTTTGCCTCGTCTAAAATCTCGCCAACTGTTTTGTTAACAGGCTCGTTAATGTCGATAGGCAAATCATCCTCAAAGCTGTTTAAATTAGGGTCAATCGGTTTTTTCATCTTTTGTTAACACTCCACAAATTAAATATCTACTGCTTTTTTGGTTAGTAATGCAGGTGGACAAAATCACCAGCTTACTATCCTTTGTTATTGGCTTGTCCAGCTCTGTTCTAACATTTTTCAACACAGAGTCGGGATTTTGAACATACTGCTGAAACTCCTCCAAAACCTTAATATCGGCAAAATTAAAGGAGTTCATAATGTGACGGTCGTCATACTTAAAGGCTGACACCACCTGATAGGTAAGCCTTCTGTCCGGAGTATATATATAAAAATACGGGTGTGTGTTAAAAAACTCCGAATCCTCAAATCTATGCAAGGTTGTAAAGAAGGTGTCGCCGTAGCCGTTGTGACCGTACACCAAGGTTACGGAATTATTAAAGCTTTTACTGTTAACAAGCTCGGTATAAATTGCACCACTGGCACTCCAGCTTTTGTCCTCTGCCTTATGCTTAAGGTAAAAGCTATCGTCGCTTTTGCTTTGCACAATAGGATAATCTACATTAGTATCGTCAATTTTTATCCAAGCATAAATCTCGTCGTTCATTTTTTGCAAAGATTTAAAATCAATAGGATTTTCCACCAAATCCTCGCTGACAGGCATTGTTGTTGTCTGCTTTGTTGTAGTAGTCTGTGGCAGGGCTGTATGGTTGCTGTAAATTTGAATACCAAAATATACGCCACAAAAAACAGTAACAAACACTACAACAAAAATCAAAATCAGCTTTATTGCTTTTTTGCCGGACTGATTATTTTTTCCCTTTGGGATATTGTCTTTTTCGCTCAAAATATTCACCTAAAATATTCTAAAAGTATTCTAAAAGTATTCCACAAGCAAGTGAGATAAATCCGAATAAGTTTTTTGTGAACGGATTTCTCGCTATGCTGTGTTAAAATACTCGTTAATCCGAAAGGATTAACTGCGTTTTGTGCCTTGCCTAACGAAAAATCCGTTTTATAAAAAATCTGCGACCTAAAACGGAATTGATTTTGAGCAGATTTTTGTTTTGAGGAAGCCGTTAGGCTGGCGCCTTACAATGACGAAAAGCGAAAATATGCCGAAATCAAGCCGTTTTAGGCTTGTTCGGATTTATCTCGCTTGCTTAATATTAAAAAACCTGTTTACCAATACAGGCAAACAGGTCTTTTTAGTTTAATAATTATTCAGCGTCTCTCTTTTTTGTTGCTGCAAGAACTGCAACACCTGCACATGCAACAGCAACACTACCTGCTACAACTGATGTTGCAACACCTGTTGCAGGAGCCTTTCCTGAATTATTTGGCTTTGTTGGGTTTGTTGGAGCCTCTGCATTATCAACAATAGCATTGATTGTGATTTCGCCGTTATTCCAAGCGTCAACAGCATCCTGTGTAAGGAATTCGATAGTCATTGTGCCGTCATCGTTATATGCTACTGTGTAGTCAACGCCGTCAACAAGACCTAAAGCAGAAAGGTTATCCTCCCAGCCTGTAAGAGCGCCGTCGCCCTTATATGTGAAAACGATTTTGTTAGCATTTTCTGCGTCAGCCTCGAATGTGATGTCTGTTGTTGTTGCAACACCGTTAACCTGAAGACCAGGTCTGTTGTCGATAACAGGAACACCGATTGGGCTGTTTACTGTTGCTGCCATTGCAGGAACAACTGAAACAGCAAGCATTGAAACTGCCATAATTGCTGCCATTACTACTGATAAAAATTTCTTCATAATAAACACCTCATATAAATTTATAAAATTAACCAGTTAAAGAATTCTACACAGATTATATCACCAAACAACTAAAAAGTAAAGATGTTTTTTGTCTTTTTTTAAAATAATTTTATTTTAAAATTATAGCACAAGGTGTAGTGGTAAAGGTAAAAAATCAATACAATATAGGTGATTTTGTAAAATATTATCAGCTTAATTTTGCCTTACCTGTACACAATTCGTAATATCTGCCCTTTTGACTTATCAAATTGTCGTGGTCACCTCGTTCAATAATCTCGCCGTTTTCGAGGACCATAATTGCGTTTGAATTACGAACGGTTGACAGTCTGTGAGCAATAACAAACACCGTTCTGCCAATCATCAGTCTGTCCATGCCCCGTTCAATATGAAGCTCTGTTCTTGTGTCAATAGATGAGGTTGCCTCGTCAAGAATCATAACAGGTGGGTCTGCAACGGCAGCACGGGCAATGGCAAGCAGCTGGCGCTGACCCTGTGAAAGATTGCCACCGTCGCCCTTGATAACAGTATTATACCCATCAGGCAAGCGACGGATAAATGAGTGGGCAGATGCAAGCTTGGCTGCCTCAATGCACTCCTCATCTGTTGCGTCAAGCCTGCCGTAACGAATATTATCCATAACCGTGCCTGTAAACATATGGGTATCCTGAAGCACCATTGCAAGACTCTTTCTTAAGTCAGACTTTTTAATTCTCTTTATGTCAATACCATCGTAGGTGATTGAGCCCTGCTGAATATCGTAAAACCTGTTAATAAGATTTGTTATTGTAGTTTTACCGGCACCTGTTGAACCTACAAAGGCTATCTTCTGTCCCGGCTTTGCGTAAAGGTTAATGTCCTTGAGCACCTGCTTTTCAGGCACATAGGCGAAGTCCACATCGGTGAACACAACCTTGCCCTCAACAGCAATCCTTTTATCGCCGTCAAGCCAGTACCACTTTTTACCCTCAACTGTCCTTTCCTCTGTAAGAGTGACGGTGCCGTCGTCAATCTCGCTTTCCATATCCATAACCTCAAACACTCTTTCTGCACCGGCAAGGGCTGAAAAAATGTTGTTCATTTGATTCATAATCTGCTCAATAGGCTGTCTGAACTGCTTTGTGTAGGAAAGAAAGGTAAAGAATGTGCCGACAGTGAGAGATTGGGGAGAGGTGATAACAATAACACCACCAAGCAGGGTGATTGTAGCATAAAGGGCGCTGTTAATGCCTGTGCCACAGGGGCCCATCAATCCACCGTAAAAGCTTGCCTTTGTGCCCACCTGACGATATTTTTCGTTAAGCTCGTTAAAATCGATATTAGCCTCTGCCTCGTGATTAAACGCCTTAACCACCTTCATACCCTCGATTGTTTCCTCAATATTGCCGTTCATATTACCCAATGCTTCCTGCTGATACTGAAAATACTTGCGTACTCGCTTTGCAATATTCATTGAGCTGATAACCATAACAACAAGAAAGCCTAATGCAACAAGGAACAGCTGCCACTTAAGAATTATCATCATTGTAACAATGCTGATAAAGGAGAAAATTGCAGAAACAAATTGAACAATGGTTTGCTCCAGCATCATTTGAATATTATCAACATCGTTAGTAAAACGGCTCATTATCTCGCCGTGAGTTTTGGAATCAAAATAGCTCAACGGCAATGTTTGCAGATGGTCAAACAAATCCTTCCTTATTGTGTTGGTGGTTTTGTATGCAATCTTCACCATAATCCTTGACTGCAAAAAGGAAAACAGTGACGCGCCTACATAAAAAGCAGAAACTATTGCAAGGTTAGTAAACAGAATACGAATACCTGCCGAGGCAAAATTGCCTGCCTTAATTGAATCTGCCACACCGTCAAGAATAGGCTTTAGCCAATATGACGCACCTGTGGAGCAAAGAGTGCTTAAAATCAGCATTATCAAAACAACAAGCAATAATGCCTTGCTTTTTCCGATATAATGAACAATTCTGTTTAATGTTTTCTTTGTGTTTTTAGGCTTATGCAAGCCCATATTTTTACCGTGTCCCATTGGAGGCATTATTCAAGCACCCCTTTCATTTGAGTATTGCAAATCTCACGGTATATCTCGTTATTTTCAACAAGCTCATCGTGAGTGCCGATACCCTTAATTTCTCCGTCATCAATTACAAGTATTTTATCTGCATTTTGCACTGATGAAATCCTCTGTGCAATAATAAATACAGTTGTATCCTTAAGCTCGTTATAGAAGCTCTCTCTTATTTTCGACTCTGTGGCTGTGTCAACTGCACTGGTGGAGTCATCAAGAATTAAAATTTTAGGATGCTTAATCATTGCACGGGCAATACACAGCCTTTGCTTTTGACCACCGGAAAGATTAAGTCCACCCTGTGCAAGAAATGTGTTGTATCCGTCAGGCTGAAGACTTATAAAATCGTCTGCCTGTGCCGATTTGCAGGCAGCAATAATTTCCTCGTCGGTAGCATCCTTTTTGCCCCATCGGATATTATCCTTAATTGTGCCGGAGAACAGAACATTTTTTTGCAAAACAACGCCTATCATATCACGCAGAGCAGTTAGGTCATAATCCCTAACATCTACTCCATCTACAAGCACCTGTCCCTGTGTTACATCATAAAGACGGGGAATAAGATTAACAAGGCTTGATTTGCCACAGCCTGTGCCACCTACTATACCCACAACCTCACCGGGATTGGCAGTAAAGCTGATATTATCAAGTATATTATCGCCTGATGAATCCTGATTATATTTGAAGCAAACATTTTTAAATTCTACCTTACCCCTTTGAGCATCTGCTGTGGGAGAATAAGGATTTTCAGGATTTGTAATATCTATCTCCGTGTCAAGTATTTCTACCACACGGTCGCCACACGCCTTTGCCCTTGTGAACATCAGCAAAAACATTGAAAGCATCATTATATTCATAAGCACCTGCAAAATATATGATGCAAGAACGGAAATCTCGCCTACATTCATAATGCCGTTTGCTGCATCAACAGAGCCCTTGTAATAAATATACACAATAACCACATTCATCAAAAGCATCATAATGGGCATAACCGTTACAATCATACCTGCTGCCTTTGAGCCCTGCCTTGCCAAATCGTCAGAGGCACTGTGGAATTTTTCCTTTTCCCTGTCCTCCCTTACAAATGCCTTTACTACTCTTATGCCGATAAGATTTTCCTGCACAACTCTGTTAACATTATCAATCTTTTTTTGCATTTTTTGGAACATTGGAAAGCCTATTTTTAATATTACTGCCACAACACCGATAATTACAGGCAGAATAATCAGTAATATCAGGGACAGCCTTGCATTGATAGAAAAGGCAAAAACAGCCGAAACAATCAAAAGCGCCGGAGCACGCACCAACATCCTAAGGCTCATCATTACAGTGTTTTGGAGCATTGTAACATCGTTAGTCATCCTTGTTGTTAATGACGCTGTTGAAAAGGTGTCAATGTTTTTAAATGAAAATTCACTTATTTTTGAATATAAATCCTTCCTTAATCTAAAGGAGAATTTTTGGCTGACAATAGAGGAGGTTTTCATTGTAATAAATCCACCTGCCAAGCCTATTAACGCCAAAAAGAACATAAACAGTCCCACCTTGATTACAACTGCTCTTGCATCGGTGGTTGAGTCGTTGCCCACTGTTTCGTAAACATAATTTGCCAGGGACGGCAATGCCAGCTCGCAAATTGCCTCAATAATCATACCTGACATACTTAAAATAGCAAGTCCCCACAGACCCTTCAAGTATTTTGCCAATTTCTTAATCAATTTCTTCACCTCGTTTAAGCATATTCTGTATGGCGATTTCAAGCAAATCGGAAAGCTCAAGAGCCTGCTCCTGAGTCATATTTGCTTTTAGCACATCCTCTAATTCCTGCATTTTTCGCTTAA
This sequence comes from uncultured Clostridia bacterium, assembly GCA_946002045.1. Classification (GTDB taxonomy): domain Bacteria; phylum Bacillota; class Clostridia; order Oscillospirales; family Acutalibacteraceae; genus Eubacterium_R. The sequence continues at coordinate 12,122 of CAMFYM010000037.1, forward strand.
TATTAGCAGGGGCATTTTTTGCTTTTTCCGTTGGATAAAGCCTGATAATTCTTGCGTCCTTATCATCCGGCTTTTTTGTGATAAAGCCTGATTTCTCCATCCTTTTAACAGACACGCTGGCAGTTGCACCTGAAACACCCAGCCTGTTTGACAGCTCACGCAGGGTAATCCCCGGTGATTCGGTAAGAAGAATTATTATATCGTGCTGACCCGAAAACAGACCTTGCTCTGCCACTGCTTCATTTAAAGCACGCCTTATATGACGGGAAAGGCACATTACCCTTGGTCCTATCTCCTCTCTTGGTGGGGGAGATTTTGGTTCTATTCTACTCATAATTA
>CAMFYM010000038.1 GCA_946002045.1 uncultured Clostridia bacterium
AAAAGAGTAACAAAAGGGTAACACAATGTAACATAAAAGTCAAGGGTAATATGCTATTTTTAGGCAATAAAGAGTAATCATTATTTAATCTTTTCAATTTTATCCCCTGTTACAAAATACACATGGTCGGAAATATCCATCATTGCCTTATCGTTCATGGAATCGGTATAAAAATTATCAATATGGGCATCGGGATACGCCTCTCTAAAGAATTTCACTTTATTTTCCAAAAAGCAAAGACGCTCAAATTTTCCTGTTTTGGGGTTGATTGAAGATGTAACATAATTCTTTATGCCCATCCTCTTTGCAATCTCCTCAAGAATAAAGTCGGTTGTCCCCGAAACAATAATATCATCATCACGCCTAACATCATTATACCAAGGCTTGATTTTATGCTGATTTATGTCCCAAAATTTTTTAACATCCTCTTTGGCAGTATCTATCTTCTTAACATAGTATCCCTCAAGAAATCCTGCATATGCCTTGATTGCCTCGTCAACGGTAAAAAGATGACAGGTGTCCTTGAAATAGATATATAAAAGCTTTGGTATATATTTCCAAATCTTCGGGTCGGTTTTTATGTAATAAACGATAAAATCCACTAATGTTTCGCCATCGTATATTGTGTTGTCAAAATCAAATACATTCATATAAATTCCCATAGCCTTTCATAATCATATTTTATCATAATACAAATTCTTTATCAACCTTGACAAGTGAGTTAAAAAATTATATATTAGAATAAGTATATCTTAAATCAAACCAATATTAAAAGGGCAAAGGTTTATGGACATAAAGGATTTTATTAAAACTGATGTTGTGATTGTAGGAAGTGGTGTTGCAGGGCTGTTTGCTGCGCTTTGCTTACCCGACACCACTGATGTTCTTGTTATCACCAAGGAAAATCTTAAGGAGTGCGACTCCTATTTGGCACAGGGTGGCGTTTGCGTATTAAAGGACATTGATGACTTCAACTGCTATTTTGAGGATACAATGAAGGCAGGCCATTACGAAAACAATCCCGAATCTGTAAGGGTTATGATTGAATCATCAACCGATGTTATTTCAACTCTTGTGGAGTTAGGCGTTAAATTCGACACGGACGATGACGGTGACTTTGATTACACAAGAGAGGGTGCCCACAGAAGAAACAGAATTCTTCACCACAAGGACGAAACAGGTAAGGAAATTACTGCCACTCTGTTGAGAATTGCTAAAAAAAGAGAAAACATTACATTTGTTACTCAAACAACAATGATTGATTTTATCGAAAAGGATAATGTTTGCCAGGGTATTGTTTGCGAGGATGAGTATGGCGAAATGGGTGCAATCATTGCAAAGGATATTATTCTTGCAACAGGTGGCATCGGTGGACTTTTCCTTAATTCAACAAATTATCCACACATAACCGGCGACTCCTTTGCTTTATCACTAAAGCACGGTGTTGAGCTTCAGGATATGAATTATATTCAAATTCACCCTACCACCCTTTACAGCAAAAAAAAGGGCAGGAGATTTTTAATCAGCGAAAGCGTTAGAGGTGAAGGTGCAATTCTCCTTAACGAAAAGGGAGAAAGATTTACAGATGAGCTCCAGCCCCGTGATGTTGTTACAAACGCCATTGTTGAAGAAATGGCAAAATTCGGCACAGACCATGTGTATATCACCCTACCGAATATGAGTAGCCAAGAGGCTAAGGAAAGGTTCCCCAATATTTATGAGGCTTGTATGGACGAGGGATACGATATTACAAAGGACAAGGTGCCTGTTACTCCTGCACAGCATTATATGATGGGTGGAGTTAAAACCGATATTAACGGAAAAACCTCTATGGAGCATCTTTATGCTGTGGGCGAAACTGCCTGCAACGGTGTTCACGGCAAAAACAGGCTTGCATCTAACTCACTGCTTGAAAGCTTAGTATTCTCAAAGCGTGCAGCAATGCTTATTGCCAAGGACACTCAGGACAAGCCCATTGACCTGCCTGACATTGATTTAAAATCATACCCTGAAAAGTCAGTAAGGGAAAAGGAATTTAAAAAGCTTATTATGGACGATATTAAAGGAAGGGACCGTGAATTTTATGATAAATGGTGTAACAATGAAAATCAATGTTGACGATTATATCCTTAACACATTAAAGGAGGATATTACATCTGAGGATGTGTCAACCAACGCAGTTATGCCTGAGGACAAGCAGGGCAAGGCTGACCTTATATGCAAGCAGGACGGTATTATTTGCGGCCTTGATATTTTCAAGCGCACCTTTGAGCTTCTTGACAGCACCAGCAGATTTGAAGCAAATTTCAAGGACGGCGACAAAGTAAAAAAGGGCGACCTGTTAGGTGTTATATACGGCGACATCAAAGCAATCCTCAGTGGCGAAAGAACAGGTCTTAACTATCTGCAAAGAATGAGTGGTATTGCTACTATCACAAAAGAATATGCCGAGATGCTTGAGGGGTACAAAACAACTCTCCTTGACACAAGAAAGACTACACCGAATATGCGTCCCTTTGAAAAGTATGCAGTAACAGTAGGTGGAGGTACTAACCATAGGTATAATTTATCCGACGGCGTTTTGCTTAAGGATAACCACATTGGCGCAGCAGGCTCAATTACAAAGGCAATCCAAATGGCAAAGGCATATGCCCCGTTTGTTAGAAAAATTGAGATTGAAACAGAAACATTAGAGCAAGTGCAGGAGGCACTTGATGCAGGCGCAGATATAATTATGCTTGACAATATGGATAACGAAACCATGAGGAAAGCTGTTGAGCTGATAAACGGCAGAGCAGAAACAGAATGCTCCGGCAATGTTACAAAGGAGCGCCTAAAGGAGATTGCAGAAATCGGTGTTGACTTTGTATCCTGTGGTGCATTAACTCACTCAGCACCGATTATGGATGTTAGTCTTAAAAATCTTGTTCCTATTGAATAAACTATTTATAAACAGATTAAGGGATTGTGTGTTAAAGATAACATACAATCCCTTTTGTTATTGCATAAGTCTTGCTACTATTACCGACATATCATCACGATGCCGTTCCTCGCTGTGCTCAACGGCAAAATCAAGTATCGCCTGTGCCTTGTCATTTGGCGAATCACTATCGTCGTATTTTATAAAATCCTCAATCAAATCCTGACCCACATCTGTTACGCCGTCACTCATCATAATTATTTCGTCGTTAATATTCAGCACCGTTGTGCGCTTTGCAAATTCAATGCCACGAAGTATTCCGGCAGGCATTGATGATAATTCGCATTTTGTTATGGAATTACCCTTGCTTATGTACGATGCAGGTGCACCTGCCTTGTAAAATTCACATTTGCCTGTAAACAAGTCAACACAGGCACAGTCAAGAGTTGCAAGACTTTCGTCGCTGCTTTTAACAAGCAAGGCACTGTTAACCACCTTTAAAGAGGAATCAAAGCCAAAGCCTGCCGACAGTAGCTTTGACAAAAGGCCTGCACCCATTGCACCGTCAAGAGCAGCTCGTCCACCCTTGCCCATTCCGTCACTGATAATGAAAATCATATGTCCTCGTGAATCGTTAATAACCTTAACAGTATCGCCACACAGCTTGCCCTCGGCACAATACTGTGCAAAGCCAAAGCTGACCTTAAAGTTCGGCTTTTCAATAATAGACAGCATCACATTTGAGCCTGAAAAATTTGCTCTGCTTTTTTCAAATTCTCTTCCACAGATTTTTTCTATTTCATATTTTATTTTTGGATTTTCTAATCCCTTTGCCTTTGATGAATCAAGGATTTCAATTCTCATTCTGTCAAATTTATCAACGATAACAGAAATGTTTTCGGGATAAATCTCATACTCACCAAGCATTCTTCTTATCTTGCCTGCTGATTTAAAATCAAAGATTTCTGCCTCATTAAACTCAAAAGCCAAGTCCCCAAGCATATCGGATATAGAGAAAAACTGTTCTGCTGCCACCATACGAAGCTCGCTTTCCATAGGCTCAATTCTGCCCAACTCGTTGATTTTTTCTCTGACATCACGAACGCTTTCGCTAACCTGTGCCAAGGCTGACGACGCAAAACGAAGTCGCACCACAAGACTTTGACGAAGGCTACCGTCAGGGGCAATATCGGCACCACTCTCATAAAACTCGTTGATTTTATCTGTTATGACTTCAGGAAGAAGAACTAATATTACTGAAGCAACAACGCTTTCAATGACACAGCAAACAGCAAAATCACCTGCCCTTGATGCTACTGCAAAAAACACCATAGAAAGTGAAAAGCTGATACCTATACCAAACTTTGAAACAGAGGTAAAAAGTCCTGACACTAAAGCAGAAAAGGCATATGAACCCAGCAAAAACATACTGTTTTCTCTGCTTATTCCAAGTGCAAAGCCAAGGCTTAATGCAATAATAATTCCACGGCCTAAGGAGGCAAACCTAACGGCAGTTAATATTGACAGCACGGCAATAATCCTTGCAGGAGAAACTCCCTTGATTTCCAAAAAGGACAAGCCTGCCAACACAACAGATACGGAAACCAGAAGACAGGTAACATCTGTCAGTGGCAACGCTTTGTACTTAAGTCTTTTAAAATTACAGTAAACTGCTCTAAAAAAGAAAAAGGAGCAGCCCAGGGCTAATACCGATTCACCCAAGGTTAAGGCGTATGCACCTATAACATCTGCATTTTTTATATTCATAACAATTCCTGTTGACAAAACTGACAGAAACGAAACAAGCATTGGCAGATAGGCTTCTTTTTTAGAATTAAACAGGTTTATTGCCAGTGCACCTAAGCAGGAAATAATAACTGCACTAAAATACCTTACGGCATTTTCTCCGTCACAGAACACTAAATATCCTATGCCTGCACCTATTGCAGAGAACAAAAAATTCTTTTTATCGCTGACTGAAATTAGTGAAATGGCAAAAGGACAGCAGCCACCCACAACTGATGAAAAGCTCATCACAAAGGAAAGCAAAAGCCATATTCCCCTTGCAAATATTTCCTTAATTATTACCTTGTACGAATTGTTAATTTTTAATTTTTCTTTAACCTGCATTGTTTATCCTTTCACAACACCTCTCCCCACAAATTAACATTATACAAACACATACAGAAAAATATTGTCAAAAAAAGGAGCTATGATTTACATAGCTCCAAAAATTTTTATTTGCTTTTTGCTTTTTTATTATTCCTTAAAACTATCATAAATATCATACCGATAATGCCACCTACTGCATTCATCATCATATCGGTCATTGTGTCTACCAAGCCAAGATAGCCGTATTCATTACGATATTTTGATATGTCAATCATTTCCGTTTCCTTGCCAAACTTTGCAAGCTGAAGATTTGTGCCGTGGAGCGTGTCCATCAAAAACTCATAAAATTCCCAGCCAACAGCAATGGAAAGAGCAAACATTATTGAAAATAATGCTGCAAGAGTTGCTGCACATTTGCCCTTCTTTTTTTGAATAATGCAGGCAAAATCATAACCGAACACAGCACATACAACGCCGGACAAAATGTGCATCATATTATCAAACCACCACACCTTGTCAAAAAGCCCCACATATGAGCCGATAACTATGCCCACAAAAATAATAATATTAAGCATTGTTTGACTGAGTGGAGGAACATCCTCTATAAAGCTGCCGTTACCAAACACCTGAAACATATCCCACAAATGAGTAAATATAAAACAAAATACACTTTCAAATCCCATTACAACATCGCCTGTTACAAAGGAATAAACGGCACAGCCAACCATAAACGCTCTTACTATCAGCCAAAAAGCAAGTTGAGCCTTTGGTATTTTGTGAATAGGGTCTTTTTTTACCTTGTATGCCACATTTTTGCCTCCAAACAAAAAAATTCTTTTTCATTTTAACATATAAGCAGAAAAAGTCAAATCCAAAATATTAAATAATAATTAAATAATGCTGAAACTTATAGCAAAATTGCATACTGTTTGATATAATTAAGTTTAACGATTGCCGATTGATTGCAATTATCACATAACGGAGGAGCTCTCGATGATAGAATATACAACACGATATGATGTTAAAAAAACCATGTACGAAAAGTTTGCTGACTCTGCTGCACAAAATGCAGATTCTCCTTGCTTTTACTACTACAATAATACAATCAGCTGGAAAAAGGCAGAGGAAATGGTTGACCTTTGTGCTGCTGCACTTGTTGCAAACGGCGTAAGGAAAGGCGACCGTGTAATTATCTGTGCACCAAATATGCCACAGTGCATTACTGCGATTTATGCTGTTAACAAGATTGGTGCTATTGCAGCCATGCTTCACCCTCTTTCAGTAGCAAGTGAGGCACATTACGCAGTTGACCTTGTAGGTGCAAAATTTGCTTTTTGCTTTGATGTATCTGAAAAATCCTTTAAGGGTATGAAAAATCTTACTCTTGTTAGGTGTAAAACTGCAGGCTATTTCCCTAAAACACCTTACGGCTTCATAGCCAATCAGCTTTACAAAAAGAAGATTAAGGGCAAAACTGCTCCTGCTGACGATGTTAGAAAAAATATCGGCTGGGACGATTTCATTAAGGAGGGTAAAAAATTCCTTGCAGACGGCAATAAGGTTGAGATTGCATCTGACCCATTGGCAGTTGCTGCTATTATGATGACTGGTGGCACCACAGGTAATCCAAAGGGTGTTCAGCTTTGTAATGAGGCTATCAACAATCTTTCCTACCAGCTTCTTGATGTTGTTGAAAATGTACTTGATATGAAGGTTGACCCAAAAACAGACGCTATGCTTACAGCACTTCCTGTGTTCCACGGCTTTGGTTTTGCTCTTTGTATGCATGTGTCAATCTGCACAGGTATGCCACAATCATTGTTCCCACAATTTGATGCAAAAATGTGCTCTGACGCAATTAAAAAATATCATATCAATTATGTGTTCGGTGTGCCTGATTTCTTTGAAAAGGTTTACAAGGCAGGCTATCTTAAGGGAATTGATATGTCTAATATGAAGCTTATCGGTTCAGGTGGAGATGTTGTTCCGTATTCATTAACCGAAAAAATGGACAGATTACTCAAGGCTAACGGCGCAAAGTGCCACTTTGTATCCGGCTATGGACTTACAGAGTGCGTAACTGTTTGCTCCTTTACCGACCCAAGACGAGAGGCTCCACAGGGCTGCATCGGTATCCCCTGCTACAACATTGAGGCTATGACAGTTAAGCCCGGCACCACCGAGGAGGTTAAGGGTGAGGACGGCGAGCTTTGTATTTACGGTCCTACTCTTATGGAGGGATACTACCACGATCCTGAGGAAACAAGCAAAATGCTTGTTAAGCACGCTGACGGTAAAACATGGCTGCACACAGGTGATATGTGCTTCATCGAGCAGGAAACGGGCGATATTTATTATCGTCAAAGACTCAAGAGAGTTTACAAAATCAGCGGCTATCTTGTATATCCTTCATTTATCGAAGAGGCATACAGAGCCATGGCAGAGATTTACGACTGCTGCGTTATCGGCACAGGCGAGGAGGGTAAAACCCAGCTTAAGCTTTTTGTTGTAAAAAACAAAAAATACAACACAGATGACGAGGAGGCGCTCAAGTCAAAGATTATTGACTTTGGTATGCAAAACCTTTCAAAGTGGTCGGTACCAAAGGAAATTGAATTTATTAACAAGCTGCCGAGAACAAAAATCGGTAAGGTTGATTTTAAGGTACTTAAATAATATTGAGAATACTACGAAGGGCTTGTTCAAATTTGAGCAAGCTCTTTTTTTATTTTAATAATTATTTGTATTGCATTTTTATACTTTATACAGTAAAATACATAAGGTATGGAAAATATATTGTTTTATGAAAAATGCGCAAGATTTTTTGAGCAGTCATTGCCTGTGGGCAACGGACGAATCGGAGGACTCGTATTCGGCAATCTTAAAAAGGAGAGGATTGCATTAAACGAGGACAGTCTTTGGTCCGGTTATCCAAAGGATTTAAACAAAAAGGACGCCTACAAGCATCTTGATGCTGCAAGAAAAGCAATTTTTGAAAAGGATTATAAAAAGGCTAAAAGGATAATGAATACCGATATGCACGGCCATTGGTCCGAGGCGTATTTGCCCTTTGGCGATTTGATTATCGATTACAAAAATGTGCCGAAAAGTAATTACAAAAGAAGCCTTGATATTTCAACAGGTGTGGCAGTAACACAGGCAGACGGATTTAGGGAAACTGTTTTTGTTTCTCATCCTGCACAGCTTATGGTTGTTAATATCCACAGTCAAAATCCTATTAGCTTTACGGTTAAGCTCAGCAGCAAGCTTAAGCACTCCTGCTCTGTTAACCAAGACAGCCTTGTTATGACAGGTCAGGCTCCTGAAATTTGCATGCCACCATATTATAATTTCGGTGAGGTTGTTATTCAGGGCAGTAAGGGTATGACCTTCTGTGGTGTTGTTAAGGTGCTTGGCAATGTTGTATTCAACAAAAACAGGATTGAGGTTAAAAATCAAAAAGATGTTACTCTCCTTGTTTCCCTGGCAACCTCCTTTGTAGATTTTAAGTCAATGCCCACTGCCGATGCACAGGAAAGAGCATATGCTTATTTTGACAGAATAAAATCATATGACGCTCTTTTGGAGGAGCACAAGGCTGATTTCAACGCATTATACAGCAGGGTTGAGCTGGAGCTGGAGGGCTCAAGAAGTCACCTGCCAACTGATAAAAGAATAAAGCTTATGAATAAAAAGGGCGGCGATAACGGACTTATTGCACTGCTTTTTAATTACGGAAGATATTTAACAATATCCGGCTCAAGACAAGGCACTCAGGCTATGAACCTTCAGGGGATTTGGAATACTCATTTAAGAGCACCCTGGTCATCAAGCTACACTACAAATATAAATACTGAAATGAATTATTGGTGCACAGATATTACCAACCTTTCCGAATGCTTTGAGCCATTAGTTGAGCTGGTAAAAAAGCTTAGTATAAACGGTGTTACAACGGCAAAGGATTATTACGGATGTAAGGGATACTGCTCTCACCACAACAGTGATATTTGGGGTGCAACATATCCTGCCGGTTATCCCCTCGGTAACGGTGATGCATCAATGTATGCACCGTGGTGTATGAGCTCGCCATGGTTCCTTAATCAATTATACGAGCATTATCTTTACACTAATGACGATAATTATAAGGCAGAGCTTATCCCTTTGTTTGAGGGCTGTCTTGAATTTTTCAAGGACTTCCTTATTGAAAAGGACGGGGAGCTTGTTACATGTCCGTCAATCAGTCCGGAAAACAGCTATAAGGACAACGGTTTTACTACCGCCCTCACCTATATGCCGTCTATGGACAGAGAAATTCTCTTTGACTTTTTTGAAAATTGCAGAGAATTAGGACTTGATGCTCCTGTTATTGAGCAGGTTAAGGTTGCATCCGACGGCAGAATACCTGAATGGATTGAAGAATATACGGAAACAGAAATTGAGCACCGTCATGTAAGTCATCTTTACTGCATTTACCCCTCTCGTTTTGTTCAAAATGACGAGCTGAACAAGGCTGCAGAAAGGTCACTTAACAAGCGTGGCTTTGGTGGTACAGGCTGGTCCCTTGGTTGGAAGGTATGCCTGTGGGCAAGGCTAAGAAACGGTGAAAATTCATTAAGGCTTATTAAGCAGCAATTAACCTATATCAATCCCGGAACAAAGCTTCATTTAGGTGGTGGCTCATATCCTAATTTGTTTGACGCACACCCACCCTTCCAAATTGACGGCAACTTTGGTGTAACGGCAGGAATTGCCGAAATGCTCAAAAATGAGGCACTGCCTAACGAATGGAGTGGCAGAGTTAAGGGTATTAAAACATATGGTGGTAAGGAAATATCCTACTCATTTAAAAACGGCAAAAGAATATAATCAAAAAAAGCGACTTGGATATACCCAAGTCGCTTTAGTTTTGGTATTAAATTGGTATTAAAGATGGAAGATAATGTCGTCACTCTTCCAGTTAAAAATGATAATTCCTATAATCAGCGTTACTATTGAAACAACAGCTGCATACAAAAACAGCTTCCAGCTCATTAGCTGACCGTAAAGAACACAGTGACGGAACAGCTCAATCATTGAATAAAGCGGATTGATTTTAATTACCATTTTAATCCAAGGGGTAGTAATTGTATCAAGGTGATAAAGAACAGGCACCATATAAAACAGCAGCTGTGCAAATACCTCCCAAATATACTCAATATCTCTGAAATATACACAAAGTACGGAAAGGATAAGTCCTACACCTGTGCTGAAAATAAGTAACAACAGCATCGGCACCCAGAACAACAACGCATATCCGTTAATGGTTAGGTCGGCACCACCCTGTGCACCGGTCAGCTTAAAGAATATCCAAACGCAAATAAGGCAAATAAGCGATATTGCAAAGGTAACAAAGTTGCTGAATATTGCCGAAAGTGGATACATATATTTCGGTACATATACCTTTTTGATAATCGCCTGATTTCTCCTAAACGAAGTCATCGCCTGCTTTGTGGAGGTGGTGAAAAAGCTGAAAAGCAATCGTCCTGTAAAAAGATAAACAGGATAACAAACAATCAAATCGCTCTTTTTACCAAAGATATTGCCGAATACAACTGAAAGAACTATCATATTGAGCAATGGCTGGAAGAAGCTCCACAATACGCCAAGCCAAGAATTGCGATACTTTAGCTTAACATTTTTTGCAGTTAACTCCTTTAATAAATTTTTATACTTCTTAAACATTTCCACATCATGATTTAATTCATGATTAAGGTCTGTATTTTTTGTTTTAGCCACAAAAGCACCTCTTTTGCAAATTTACTTAAAATGACTAATGCATTATAGCACAAGTAATTTAATTTTTCAACTATACTTTTATTACCTAAACATATTTGCTATATCCATAGCCGTTTTTCTTGCAGACATATTGCCGTCGATAACAATATCGGCAGCCTTCAAATATTTGTCCTTCCTTTCGTTATAAAGCTCAAATGCCTTTTCTCTATCCTGAAACAAGGGACGGTTGTTTGAATTGCCTATTCTGTCGCAAATCACATCAAAATCCGTATCAAGAAAAACTATTTTGCCACCGTTTTTCAGCACATCAACATTGCGCTGGAAGGTTAAGGCACCACCACCTGTTGATACAACACAGTTTTTAAGCGACGATATTTCCTTACAGCATTGATGCTCAAGGTCACGGAAATAGTCCTCGCCGTGAACAGTAAAAATTGCCTTTATTGCTATGCCCTGCTGACGCTCAATCATTTCGTCGGTATCAATAAATCGCCTGCCCATAATTTTTGCAAGCTCTGTGCCTACGGTAGTTTTGCCACAGCCCATAAAGCCACAAAGAATAATGTTCATTATTTGCCCAGCTCTCTTTCCGTAATATCAATAACAGAGCTTATCTGCTCCATAGTAAATTTTACATCAAACCAAATTTCCTGTGCAACTGCTGCCTGAAGCACTAACATAGGAAGACCGTTTGAATATTTTGCTCCACACTCTTTTGCATATTTGATAAGCCTTGTTTCAAGTGGGTTATATACTGCGTCAAACACAGCCTTGCATTTTGCAATCTTATCCTTTGGTAAAACACAGGCATCCACATTTGGATACATACCCACCGGTGTTCCGTTAATCAAAACATCATACTCGCCGTCCACATTGTCAAGGGTTGTAACGGCAATATTCTTGTTAAGCCTTTGGGCAATCTCTTTTTTTATTTGATTAGCTGCATCTATATCCTCATCACGAACTGCAATAGTAAGATTTGAGTCGGCAAGGACTGCCTCAAAGGCAAACATCCTTGACACTCCCCCACTGCCGCAAAGAAGAACATTGCCACCAAGCTTGATGCCTGCCAAATCAAGAGCACGCAAAAAGCCAAAGCAATCGGTGTTATATCCTGTTAGAATACCATCCTTAACTGCAACAGTATTAACTGCACCAAAAAGCTCTGCCCTGTCTGATAATTTATCAAGAAAAGGAATAATTCCCGTTTTATGAGGAATAGTGACATTAAAGCCGTCAAGCTTTTTCAACTCACCTATTCCCTGTGAAAGAACATCGGGGTTGATTTCCTTTAAATTATAATCGGCATCGATACCGTTAATTTTAAAAAGCTCTTTATGTATAACAGGCGACATTGAGTGACCCAAGGGATAGCCGATAAGCCCAAAACTTTTCATTATATTAACCTCTTTGAAAAAATATATTGACAATTCAATATGAATTTTATAATATGATAATAACATAATATCTGTCTCTTATACACATCTGACGCTGCCG
>CAMFYM010000039.1 GCA_946002045.1 uncultured Clostridia bacterium
AGACTAACGAGCTTTTCTCACTTAATCTTGCAAAGGATAATTGCAGTGAGTGTATCATTCTTTGTGAGGGATATATGGATGTTATTGCTATGCACCAGGCAGGCTTTCAAAATGCCGTTGCAGGCTGTGGCACTGCTTTAACAAATGAACAGGTTAGATTGATTAGCAGATATACAAAAGAGGTTATTTTGGCTTATGATGCCGACGAAGCAGGTCAAAAGGCATTGAACAAAGCAATCAACCTGTTTAAGCAAACGGATATTAAAGTGCGAATACCTGCTTTAACAGGTGGCAAGGACCCTGACGAGATTATTAGGAAATACGGCAGGGACAAGTTTAAGGGAATGCTTGACGGTGCCTCCAACGAAATAGAATTTGCTTTACTTGATTTAAAAAAGATAAATAACCTTAACACCACTCAGGGCAAGATTGATTTTCTTAACGGCGCAATAAAGATACTGTCAACGGTAAGTCCTATTGAGCAGGATCTCTATGTAAGCCGATTATCAAACGAGTTAGGCGTTGATAAATCAAGCATTAAAATTCAACTTGACGCTTATTCAAAGCAACAGACAAATCGTCAAAAAAGAAGAATGTATAAGTCTATTGTTGAAAATAATGTTAGGGAAAACCAAAAGTTCAGCTTTGAAAATAATGCTTCCGTAAAACAGCTTAAGGCTGAGGAAAGGATTATATGTCTATTACTGAAATATCCTGATTGCGCAAAGCTTTGTGCTGATTTTGATACTGACAGATTTTCAAGTGAATTTATAAAAAAGGTATTTAAGGAAATACTATCAAGGCTTAATGATGCACTTGATGTTGATTTAATGAATTTCAGCCAGGCATTAACTAATGAAGAGCTTGGCAGACTATCAGGCATAATCGCAAGAGGTCGTGAAAGTAAGGATGCAAAAAAAGAGTTTTCCGATTGCTTGAGCATTGTTAATGATGAATATAACAAGACCCACTCAACACCGGCTTCACAAATGAGTGAGGACGAGTTCAGAAAACTGTTTAATAATGGATAAATACATAAGAGGAGTTTTTTATGAAAGAAATAATCTTAACACCAAATCAACCGATTAGTGAAGAAAAAAAGCAGGCTGCATTCAAAAAGCTTGTTGAAAAGGGCAAGCAGTCAGGTCACCTTTCTACACAGGAGATTGATAATCTTATTGTAGAAATGGATTTAGATGTTGATGAGCTTGAAAAGTTAAATGAGCAAATTGACGCTGCAAATATCAGCATTATAGATGACTTTTCGGCAGAGGCCCTTGACAGCATAAGTCTTGAGGTGGATTTACCAAAGGAAACTGATGCTGCCGATACTGTTGCAGTTAATGATAATGCTGCTATGGATGATCCTGTAAAGGTTTATCTTAAGGAGATAGGAAGAGTACCACTTCTTACTCCTGAGGAGGAAATCGAGCTTGCTATCCGTATTTCAGACGATGATGCCGATGCTAAAAAGCGTCTTGCGGAGGCTAACCTTCGTCTTGTTGTCAGCATTGCAAAAAGATATGTGGGCAGAGGTATGCAGTTCCTGGATTTAATTCAAGAGGGTAATTTAGGTCTTATTAAGGCAGTAGATAAATTTGATTACACAAAGGGCTTTAAGTTTTCAACATATGCTACCTGGTGGATTAGACAGGCTATAACCCGTGCTATTGCCGATCAGGCAAGAACTATTCGTATTCCTGTTCATATGGTTGAAACAATAAATAAGGTTAAGAAGGCTAACAGCCAGCTTCTTCATACAAACGGCAGAGAGCCAACTCCTGATGAAATTGCAGAATATCTTTCTATGCCTGTTGATAAGGTTAGGGAAATATTAAGGGTTGCTCAAGAGCCTGTTTCTCTTGAAACTCCTATCGGTGAGGAGGAGGATTCACACCTTGGTGATTTTATTCCGGATGATGATGCTCTTGCTCCTGCCGATGCTGCATCTATGAGCTTGCTTAAGGAGCAGCTTGCAGATGTGCTTAAAACGCTTACTCCAAGAGAGGAAAAGGTGTTGTCACTACGCTTTGGTCTTGAGGACGGTAATCCAAAGACTCTTGAGGAGGTAGGCAAGGAATTTAATGTTACTCGTGAGCGTATTCGTCAAATTGAGGCAAAGGCTCTGAGGAAGCTTCGTCACCCAAGCAGAAGTAAGAAGTTAAGAGATTTCTTAGATTAAGGACTAAATAATGACACAGGAAAAAATTGATAGAATAAATCAGCTTGCTCATAAATCAAAATCTATTGGCTTAACTGATGCCGAAAAGGCAGAGCAGGCACAGTTAAGGCGAGAGTATATTGATTCATTTAAGGCAAGCCTTGTAGGTCAGCTTGAAAATACATATATAGTTGACGAAAAAGGAAATAAGAAAAAGGTAACAAGAAAAAATGTCAAAGCTAATAATAATTGAAGGACTTGACGGATGTGGAAAATCTACTCAAACAGCGCTGCTTGAGGAATACCTTTCTAACAAAGGCGTTAAGTTTAAAAAAATAAAATTACCTGATTACGATAATCCGTCAAGCACCCTTGTTAAAATGTATTTGTCTGGTGAGTTCGGCAGCGATGCCGATAGCGTTAATGCCTATGCAGCAGGTGCTTTTTATGCCGTTGACAGATTTGCGTCATTTAAGCTTGGATGGAAAAAGGATTATGACAACGGCACCCTTATTCTTGCTGATAGATATGCAACATCTAATTCAATTTATCAGATGGAAAAGCTTGAATCATCAAGCTGGGATGAATACTTAAATTGGTCAGCAGATTTTGAATACAATAAAATCGGTATTCCAAAGCCTGATTTAGTAATTTATCTTGATATGCCTGTGGAGATTTCACAAAGGCTTATGACATCTCGCTATAACGGTGACGAAAATAAAAAGGATGTTCACGAGGCAGATGTGAAGTTTTTAAATCGTTGCAGAGCATCTGCCCTTTATGCAGCAGAGCAGCAGGGTTGGGTAATTATTCCGTGCTCAGACGGTGTAAATCCTTTGCCGATAGAACAAATACACAACAAAATTATTCAATTCGTAGAAGAGGAAATAAAAGAGGAAATTCAGTAATGCTTAGTTTTAAAAAGCCTACTATTGATGACAAAGAGTGGGTTGATAATTGCTTTAGATGCACAAGTAGCTTTAATTGCGAATATACCTTCGGTAATTTGTTTGTATGGAGTACTGCCTATCGCACGGAAATTTGCAAGTACAATGGATTTCTTATTTGCAGATGGGGCAAGGATAAGGATATTTCTTATTCACTGCCTATCGGTTGTGGTGATTTTAAGGAGGCTGTTTTGGCAATAATTGATGATGCAAAATCATTAGGAATTGCTCCTGTTATTTACGGCGTTACTCATGGATATAAAAAGCTCCTTGATGAATATTTCCCGGGCAAATTCAATTATGACAGTGATCGTGCCTTTAGTGATTATATCTACGATGTTGATAAAATGGCAGAATTAAAAGGCAAAAAATATCACTCAAAGCGTAACCATATTAACAATTTTAAAAAGAATTATCCAAATTGGTCCTTTGAGATATTAGGTAAAAGTAATATTGAGGAGTGTATTAAACTTCACACAAGGTGGATTAGTGACCACATTGATGATCCGGATTTTTCCTTTGAATTTGAAGCAGTTTTAACTGCATTTGAAAATTATGAAAAGCTTGATTTTATCGGTGGCTTAATCAGAGCAAACAATGAGGTTGTTGCCTATACAATGGGCGAAAAGCAAAGCGATGAGCTTTTTGTCACTCATTTTGAAAAAGCACCGTCAGATATGCAGGGCGCATATGCAATTATAAATCAAGAGTTTTCAAAACAATGCTTGCAGGGAAAGTTCAAATATGTTAACAGAGAAGAGGATTTAGGCATTGAGGGTCTGCGTAAAGCAAAGCAATCCTATTATCCCGAAATTTTATTGGACAAATATGTGGCAACATACAATGAGTAATATTATCGAAACGAAAAATTATAATGAGCAAATAATTGATTTATGGCAAAGGTCATTCGGTGATACAAGAGAGGATGTTCTGTTTTTTCTTGAAAACTGCAAGAACTGTTTTTGTGTATGCGATACCGAATATAAGTCAATGCTTTTTTTAGTGGATTGCAATATTGACGGATTAAGCTGTAAATATATTTACGCAGCCTGTACTGATATTGAACATAGAAAATCAGGACTTATGTCACGGCTTTTGAATTATTGCAAGGATAAATATAAATATATTGCCTTAATTCCTGCCGATGAAAAATTGATTGACTACTATTCAAAGCGTGGCTTTAATGGCAGGTTAGATACTTCAAAAATCATTTTTAATGAAATTGAGCAAATTCAGGAATATTTGCTTGAGGGATGCTCATTAGACGAGCCCTTTGCAATGCTTTATAAAGGAGAATAGCGTTATGGTTTATTTGTTTTTAGCTGATGGATTTGAAATTATTGAAGCCTTGGCTCCTATTGATATGCTAAGACGAGGCAAGGTAGAGATTAAAACTGTTGGCGTAGCAGGGAAGAGGATTACATCTTCCTGTAGTGTTGAGGTTACTGCCGATATAACGATTGACGAATTTGACTTTAGTGGTATTGATGCAATTATTTTACCGGGAGGTATGCCGGGAACCGTTAATCTTGAAAACTGCACTAAGGTTCAAGAGGTAATTGATTACTCAGTAAATCATAATAAGCTTATTTGTGCTATTTGCGCAGCACCTTCTATATTGGGTCACAAGGGACTACTTAAAGGTAAGAATGCTACTGCCTTTCCCGGATATGATAAAGAGCTTGAGGGTGCAATTCTTGCAGACGAATATGTTATCAGGGACGGTAATTTTATTACTGCAAGAGGGGCAGGAGTTTCTGTTGACTTTGGTCTTGAAATATTAAAGGCATTAACAAACGAGGATACTTCAAATAAAATCAGGAAAACAATACAATGCAAATAAGACAAGCTAAAAAAGAGCTTCGACATACTCTTAAGGAAGTAAGAAAAAATATCAAAGACAAGACTGTTAAGGATAAAATGATTTGCAATAATATACTTTCTTCAAACATATATATAAATGCAAAAGCAGTTTTGTTTTATGCAGCCCTTGATGATGAAATCAATATTGATGAATGTATCATCAATGCATTAAAGCAAGGGAAAAAGGTAGCATTACCTGTTTGCACGGATAATAACGGTAATATGACCTTTTATTACATAAAGTCTATTAACGATGTTAAGCTCGGTCATTTTTCCGTTAGAGAGCCTGATATAAGTAAATGCAAAGAGGTAACAAGCTTTGATGATTGTGTCTGCTTTGTTCCCGGAATTTCTTTTAGCAGCAAGGGTTATAGGTTAGGCTACGGTAAAGGATATTATGACAGATTTTTGTCAAAGCACTCTTTAATTTCAGTGGGAGTGTGCTATAATGAGCTCATTAACGAGAACACACCTGTTGATGAGTATGATGCTTCTGTTGATTATATTATCACCCAAGACAAAATGATTTTGTCAAAGTAAGGAGGATATATGGAAAATAAAGATTTTGAACTAAAGGAAAACGGAATAAATCCTGTTAGCACAGCCGGCAAGGACAATGATGTTTACTTTTCAAATGTTAATGTTGACGATGTAAAAGTAAATACTACAAGAGAAAAATCAACAACTCCGTCTGCAACGGTAAAAAAAGCGCCACCTAAAAAGAAAAAGGAAAAGGGCGTAACAGGCACTTATATGTTTTTCATAATTGTTATTGTTGTTTCAATGATTTTTTCTGTTTATGCAGTTATGTGTATGAACGATGTTTTGGCAATAACAAAAACAAATTCAACTGTTACTGTTAGCTATAATGAGCCCATTGATAATATCGGTGATGCAGTAAATTTACTTTCCGACAACGGCTTAATCAAGTGTAAAAATTTCTGTAAATTCTTTGCAAAGTTCAGAGAAAGCCAAGTAGGTCCTCAATACAGAAACGGCATATATAATAAGGATTGGAAATACGAGCCCGGTGTATATTACCTTTCAGGTAAAATGGGCTTAGAGGGTATGCTTCAGGCTATGCAGGGCGATAATGCAACGGCAGAAACAGTTACATTAACCTTCCCTGAGGGCTATACTGTTGCAGAAATTGTGGACAAGCTTGTAGCAAACGAGGTGTGCGATAAAGCATCGTTATTATCTGTAATTGAGTCAGTAGAATTTTCATATTCTCTTGTCAGTGACCTTAAAGCTAAGGAAGAGGTCCCATATAGACTTGAGGGATATATGTTCCCTGACACCTATGATTTCTATGTTGGCGAGAGTGCATCGTCCGTAGTTAAAAAATTCCTTTCAAACGGTGATGCAAGAATTACGGAAAAGTATAGAAACAAGGCAAAAGAGTCAGGCTTTACAATGCAGGAAATTATTACTATTGCATCAATAATTCAAATGGAGGCAGGTAATGAGGAACAAATGAAAACTATTTCGGCTGTTCTTCACAATCGTCTTTCCGACAAGGCTAATTTCCCGTCACTTGGTTGTGATTCAACAGGCGACTATATTCGCAACAAGGTTGCTCCGTCCTTATCCTCCACATCTGCTCATACTGCTGATTATTATTTGAATTATTACAGTACAAGCAGTACATCTACAGTTGTAGGCTTGCCACAGGGTCCTATTTGTAATCCGGGTTTGGCTGCCATAAATGCAGCACTTAATCCGAATAATTCAGACGCTTATTATTTCTTCCACGATAATAAGGGTAATCTTTATACAGCAAAAACCTATTCTGAATTTAAGGAAAAGGTAGCAGCATATGCTCCTTATTTGTTAGTTGACTGATATGAGAAATATAGAATTACTTTCACCGGCAGGTGATATTGAAAGATTTAAGCTTGCGTTAAAATTCGGTGCAGATGCAATATATTTAGCAGGCGACAGGTTCGGTATGAGGACAAATCCTAATAACTTTTCTGCCGATGAGCTTAAAACAGCAGTTGACCTTGCTCATTCGGCAGGCAAAAAGGTGTACCTTACCTGTAACACATTGCCTCGCAATGATGAAATTAAATATTTGCCCGAGTTCTTGAAATATGCCCAAGAAATTAGCATTGACGCATTTATTATTGCTGACATCGGTGTAATGTCTCTGGCAAAAAAATATGCACCCGATGTGGAAATTCATATGTCAACTCAGGTTGGTATCGTTAATTATGAGTCTGCAAGAGCTCTTTATGATATGGGTGCAAAAAGGATTGTTACTGCACGAGAATTATCTCTTGATGAAATCAAAGAAATTAGAGATAAAATTCCTCCTGATATGCAAATAGAGGTTTTTGTTCACGGTGCTATGTGTATGAGCTTTTCCGGCAGATGCATATTGTCTGATTATATGGTTGGAAGAGACGCTAACAGAGGCGATTGTGCACAGCCCTGCAGATGGAAATATCATCTTGTAGAAGAAACAAGACCCGGTCAGTATTTCCCAATTAACCAGGATGATAGGGGCACATATATTTTCAATTCCCGTGACCTGTGTATGATTGAGCATATACCGGAGCTTGTTGATGCCGGTGTTGATTCCTTTAAAATTGAGGGCAGGGCAAAAAGCGAGTATTACACTGCAATAGTGACATACGCTTACAGAAATGCTATTGATGAATATTTGAAAAATCCTACACCCGATTTTAAGGTGCCTCAATGGATTCTTGACGAGATGGAAAAAATGAGCCATAGAGAATATACCACAGGCTTTAATTTCGGTCCTATTAAGAACGGACAGGTGCTTGATACAGGTGGTTATATCAGGACTTGGGATGTTTGTGCATTGTATAAGGATTATGCAGACGGCAGACTTGTTGTTACACAGAGAAACCGTTTTTATCAGGGTGAGGAATTAGAGGTTGTTGAGCCTAATAAAAAGCCTTATAAAATTTTAGTTGAGGATTTATTCAATATTACTGAAAATGAAAAATCTGATGTGGCTAACAAGGCTACTAATATTTATTCTTTTAAATGCAGTACTCCTGTTTCGACCGATGCAATATTCCGTCGTCAAAGAACTGAATAAAAAATTTACCCCTTGTGAACACTACACAGGGGGTTATTTTATGCCAAAAAGAATTATTTCATTGTTGTGCGTTTTTGTTCTTGTTTTTTCCTCAATAATCGGCAGGTGCGCTTACATTTCTTTTTCAAAAGCATATAAGGTTTCTGACAGCTACAATAGCTATACTGTTAGTATAGACAGACTTTACACAAACCTTTATGACAGAAAGGGAATAAAGCTGAATAACAACAGTAAATCCTATGTGGCAGTTATTAAGCCTGATGAAAAAAATCTTAAGGAGCTTGATTTGCTTTTCGATAAAAGTCAGATAACAGAAATAACAAATGAGTTGTCAAAGGGCTATCCTGTAATAGTCCCCGTCAATCGCTATTACAAAACAAAATACATCAATATTTTAGAAAAAATAACAACCGATAATCAATGTGCAAAGCATCTTATAAAAAAGGAATACGGTGGACTTGAGCAGTATGTCAGCAAAGAAATCGGCTCACTGTCCGTCAATTATTCAATAGATGCTAACGGCAGAATTTTATCAGGTGATTGTGACACAATTATAAACGATAATTATGATTCGGTTGACGGAATTATGATTAGTCTTGATTATGATATTCAAAAAATTGCAGAGCAGGTGTGCGAAGGCTTACATCTTGGTAGCGTCGTTGTAATGGAAAGTGACACTTCTCGTATTCTTGCATCAGTTAGCAAGGGAGATGACTATATCAATAGAGCAATATCTCCCTATGCAATAGGCTCTATTTTTAAAATAATAGTATGCGCCTGTGCATTAGAGAATGATGTAAATTCTGTCTATATCTGCAACGGCACTGCTAAAGTCGGTGATTCAAAATTTTCCTGTTTAAAGGGTAAAAAGCACGGATTTCAAAATATGAAGCAGGCACTTGCCAACTCCTGTAATTGTTATTTTTTAAATCTTGCATTAAGGTTAGGGGAGGATAAAATTATTAAAACTGCCAAATCGTTTGGCTTTGGTGACGATATTGAGATATATAAAGGTTGGAATATATCAGGAGGTTATTTCCCTAAAAAAAGTGATTTTAATACAAAGGGTCAGCTTGCTTTAATCGGCTTTGGTCAAGGTAAGATGACAGATAGTCCTGTTCATTTTGCATCAGCACTTTCCTGTATTGCAAATGGTGGTATTTACAATGCTCCTACCCTTGAATTTAAGGATGATAAAGGTAAGCAGGTTATTAGCAAAGAAACATCTGTAATATTAAAAGATTATTTGAAAAGTGTTGTAACACAGGGTACAGGAGTTGCAGCAAATTATAAGGACAATACAGCCGGCAAAACAGCCACTGCTCAAAGTGGAGTGTTCCAAGACGGCAAGGAGATACTTAATACTTGGTTTGCCGGATTTTATCCCTATGATAATCCAAAATATACTATTGTGGTTATGAGAGAAAACGGAACAAGCGGGTCAGAGGATTGCTGTCCCATTTTTCGTACCATAGTTGAAAAATTAGACAAAATGTAGTATAATTACAGCGAGGTGATTTTATGCAAAAATCAAAGCTTAAAACAATGTATATTTACAAAATGCTGGAGGAGTTTAGTGATGAGGATAACCCACTTTCCACCACAGAGCTGATAAATATGCTTGACCGAATGGGAATACCCAGCGAAAGAAAATCAATATACTCTGATATTAAAGCTCTCAATGATATTGGCTGTGATATTATGACGGTTACAAGCCCTAAAAGAGGATTTTTTATGGCATCAAGAAAATTTGAATTACCTGAGGTAATGCTTTTGATTGACGCTGTTACAAGTGCCGGATTTATTACTCCTAAAAAAACAAATTCTCTTGTTGAAAAGCTAAAATCTCTTGTTTCGGTCAGTCAGTCTAAATCAATGGTTAGTCAGGTTTATGTTGATTCCTCTGCTTCAAAATGTGATAATGAGGAAATATATATTATTATTGACTCCCTACACGATGCTATTACCAAGGGTAAAAAGGTAAAATTCACCTATAAGCGTCGCAGTATTGATGTTCAAAACAGAAAAAAGCATACGGAAAAAACATTTACTGTTTCTCCATACGGCTTGATATGGAAGGATGACCATTATTACTTGGTGTGCAATAATCAAAAATATGACAACCTAATGAATTTGCGTCTTGACAGAATGAAAAAATTGGAGCTTCTTGATGCGCCTATTCGCCCATTATGTGAGGTGAGTAATTACTCGAACAAGCTGGACACACAGGATTACAGCTCAAAAATGTTCAATATGTTCTCCGGTCAGGAGTGTGAAATTACACTTAAATGCAGTCTAAAGCTTCAGGAAGAAATGATGGATAGATTTGGTGCTGCAATACCATTAAAGGCATCGGATACTTCTCATTTTGAAACTACTGTAAAGGCAACATTAAGCGACGGACTTGTTTCATGGATAATGCAGTACGGTAAGGATGTCAAAGTATTAGAGCCCTTAGAGCTTGCTGATATGATAAAGAATAAGGCACAGGCAATTATTGATACATATAATTGATTTCAGAGCAGGATTATAATGTCCTGCTCTTATATATTGTAAACTTATTATGAATAATATTAACAAATTGTTAACAAATTATTGACCGATATATTCATTACATTTATAATATTTCTATTATATTTTTAAGGAGATACTATGGTTAGATCTATGACAGGCTTTGGCAGAGCCGTAAGGGAGCTTGACGGATATGTTATTTCCGTTGAATTAAAATCTGTCAATCATAGGTATTTTGAGTTTAGTGTTCGATGCCCAAGACAATACGGATTTATTGAGGATAAAATCAAATCATTTATTAACTCCCGTGTTTCAAGAGGTAAGGTTGAGTGCTATATTTCAATAGAGGCACTAAATACAGAGGCTGCAAGTGTTGTAGTTAATAATACCCTTGCAACTGCCTATGTTTCGGCATTAAAGGAAATAGCACAAAGCTATGATCTTAAGGAGGATTTCGGAGCAGGCACAATCAGCAGATTCCCCGATGTTCTTGTTGTAAAAAAGGCAGACGAGGATGAAGAGAGGATTTGGAGCCTTGTAAAATCTGTTGCCGAGGAAGCAGTTGATAAATTTATTGAAATGCGTACAACCGAGGGTCAAAGGCTTTACGATGATGTCTATTCAAGAAGTGAGTTTATTCTTGATTGCGTTTCCTTTGTTGAGGATCGTTCACCTCAAACAGTTAGGGAATATAATGATAAGCTTGTAGAGAGAGTTCACGAGCTATTAGGTGATGTTTCTCTTGACGAGGGTAGGATTTTACAGGAGGTCGCTGTTTATGCTGATAAGGTTGCCGTAGCAGAAGAAACAGTTAGACTTCGTTCTCATATTGAACAGTTAAGAGCATTCCTGAACAGTGAAGAGGCTGTTGGCAGAAAGATGGATTTTCTCGTTCAGGAAATCAATAGAGAAACTAACACAATCGGCTCTAAATGCAATGATGTTGAGATTGCCCGTAAGGTAGTTGATATGAAGGCAGAGATTGAAAAAATCAGAGAGCAAATCCAAAATATTGAGTAAGAGAATTTGATATGAATTTAATAAATATCGGTTTCGGCAACCTTGTTAATGCAGACAGGATAATTTCCATCGTGTCACCCGAGTCTGCACCTATTAAAAAAATAATTCGTGAAAGTAAATCGAACGGAACACTCATTGATGCTACTCATGGCAGAAAGACAATGAGTGTAATTATTACTGATAGCGACAATGTAATTCTTTCCTATATGGAGCTAAAGCAAATTGCTACCAAATTTTCCTTGGAGGTGGACACAGATGAATAAAGGCTTGTTAGTTGTTTTTTCTGCACCGAGTGGCTGTGGTAAGGACACTGTTTTTAAAGAGCTTTGCAAAAGGCACGACAATATTGTTGAATCTGTTTCTGCCACCACAAGAAAGGCGAGAAAAGGAGAAGTTAACGGTATTGATTACTTTTTTGTTTCAGAGGATGAGTTTCATCATATGATTGATAATAACGGTCTTTTGGAATATGCAAAATACAATGGCAGTTATTACGGCACTCCTGTTAGACCTGTTAAAGAGGCAGTCAAGGATGGTAAGGTCTGTTTTTTGATTATCGAGGTACAGGGAGCACAAAAGGTAATGAAGATGTTTCCTGATTGTGTTTCAATTTTTCTGCTTCCTCCAAGTGAAGATGTGTTAAAAAAGCGTCTTTACGGTCGTCATACAGACAGCGAGGAAATGATTAAAAACAGACTTGATATTGCA
>CAMFYM010000040.1 GCA_946002045.1 uncultured Clostridia bacterium
ACCTAAGCCTTCGTCGGCAGCGTCAGATGTGTATAAGAGACAGGAATAATATATTGTCTTCCTCTTTAAATAAAAAGTGGATTAAGGCACTGTATCGTCTGCTCTTTTTATCATTTTCAACCATATGCTTGATTGAACCCTCATTACCCACAATGATAAGCAGATTTTTTGCTCTTGTTAAAGCAGTGTAAAACAGATTTCTATATGCAAGTCTTGAAGGAGTGTTAATTGTGGGAATAACTACTGCCTCAAATTCACTGCCCTGACTTTTGTGAACAGTCATTGCATATGCAAGCTCTATCTCCTTTGCATTATCAAAGGAATACATAGCCTCCTTGTCATCAAATTTAACATTGATAATATCGTTTTCTCTGTCAATACGAGTTAATATTCCTATATCACCGTTAAAGACACCTGTTCCGTTATCATCATTCTTAAACCAAGGAACATCGTAATTATTCTTGATCTGCATAACCTTGTCACCCTCACGCAAAATATAACCTCGACTGCGAAGCTCTGCCTTCTCCTGTGAAGGTGGATTAAGTGCCTGCTGCAAAAGAGCGTTAAGATTTTCAGTACCCACCTCGCCCTTACGGCTGGGGCAAAGGACCTGAATATCAAATATAGGATCAAAGCCATATCCGGCAGGTATTCTTTTTGTTACAAGGTTAACAATTTTCCTCGGAGCGTTATATTTTGAATCCTCTTTAAGCAAAAAGAAATCGGAGTCTGATGAATTATCAAGGACAGGCATTTCACCTGAAACGACCCTATGTGCATTTGACACTATCATACTTTCCATTGCCTGACGGAAAATCTTATCAAGGCTTATAACACCGATTAAATCGCTTTTTATTAAATCGGCAAGAACATTACCTGCACCCACAGGTGGCAGTTGATCCTTATCACCCACCATAATTAAACGGCAGGATAAAGGCAACGCATCAAGAAGAGCAGAGAAAACAGTAACATCCACCATTGAAAGCTCATCAACTATTACTGCATCACATTCAAGGGGATTTCTTAAATTGTGGCAAAAGGTAGGCTCTGTTGCACCCTCACGGTATTCTACCTCAAGAAGTCGGTGAATAGTTTTAGCCTCATAGCCTGTAAGCTCGCTCATTCGCTTTGCTGCTCTGCCTGTGGGGGCAGTCAGTGCCACATCAAGCCCCCTGTTCTTCATAAGTGCTATAATTCCCTTAACTGTGGTGGTTTTACCTGTACCGGGACCACCTGTTAAAATCAGCATACCCTTATTTACTGCAATCTCTATTGCCTGACGCTGTTTATCGTCAAAATGAATATTATTTGCCTCCTCAAAGGCATAAATCTCTCCGGCAGTAATTTCCTTTTCTGTGGGAGGGAATTCCAGCATAACATTTATGCGTTGAGCTATCGATGATTCTGCACGATAAATCTCCGGCAGAAACAGGAAGTCACGACCGTCAATATTTTCCTGCACAAGCATTTTAGCATCGATTGCTGCATCAATGGCTATCTCTACATCATCCTCGCCACAGTCCAGCAGCGACATTGCAGGCTTAATCATACTGCTTCTGGGAACACAGGTATGACCGTTATGTAAATTATATCTAACTACATACACAACCCCTGCCTGACTTCTGTAATCAAACAACGGCTGATTTTGCATGGAAAAGGCTATTTCGTCGGCTCGTTCAAAGGTAAATCCTATACTGTAGTTAATAAAAGCGTAGGGATTTTCGGTAATAATATCAAGAGCTTCTGATTTATAAAGATTGTAAGCCTGAAATGCCTCCTCCTGATTAAGTCCCAGCTCTGCCAGTCCGTTCATTACATCTCGTGCTGCAAATTGCATTTTAAAATCCTGACTGATTTTTTTTGCCTTTGATTTACTGATTCCTTTAATCTCAGCCAAGCGTTCAGGCTCGTTTTCAATAACATTGAATGTATCAGCACCGAATTTTTCAACAATCTTAACTGCTGTTGCTTCACGAACGCCTTTAATAATTCCACCTGATAAAAAGCGCAGCATACCGGACGCATCTGCCGGCAGTGTGCGTTGAAGGCGTAATGCCTTAAACTGTCTGCCAAAGGAGGGATGAATAACCCACTCACCTTGAAAAACAGCCTCCTCGCCTATCATAATTTCACCCAGCACACCTACAACGGTTACTATTTCGTCACCGGCGTCCACCTCTGTTACTGCAAAGCCTGTGGACTGATTATGAAAGGTTATTTCTTCAATTATACCTGTTAAATTTTCAAGCTCTTTTTCCATACTAACTCACTGTAAATTTATTTGGTACCAAGATATTTTTTTAAATACTGACCTGTATAGGATTTTTCACATTCTGCAATTTCCTCAGGAGTACCTGTGGCGACAATGGTTCCACCACCCTTGCCACCCTCAGGGCCTAAATCAATAATATAATCGGCGTTTTTGATTATATCAAGGTTGTGCTCTATGACTACTACTGTATTGCCTGAGTCCACAAGCATATTTAGAACATTAACAAGGCGATGAACATCGGCAGTGTGAAGTCCTGTTGTAGGTTCATCAAGAATATAAATAGTTTTGCCGGTGCTTCTTTTAGAAAGCTCTGTTGCCAGCTTAACCCTTTGTGCCTCACCACCGGACAAGGTGGTTGCGCTCTGTCCTATCTTGATATAGCCAAGACCTACTGATGATAATGTTTTAAGCTTTTTATAGATTTTTGGTTGTTGAGAGAAAAACTCAACACCCTCATCCACTGTCATTTCAAGCACATCAAATATTGTTTTTCCCTTAAACTTAACCTCAAGGGTTTCTCTGTTATAACGCTTTCCTCCACAAACCTCACAGGGCACATAAACATCGGCAAGAAAATGCATTTCAATCTTAACAATACCGTCACCCTGACAAGCCTCACATCTGCCACCCTTTACATTAAATGAAAAGCGATTAGCCTTGTATCCTCTGTGCTTTGCATCAGGTGTTTGAGCATAAAGCTCACGAATATCATTAAAAACACCTGTATATGTTGCAGGATTAGAACGAGGAGTCCTGCCTATTGGTGACTGGTCAATGTTAATAACCTTATCAAGATTATCAACACCTGTCATTTTTTCAAATTTACCTGCTCTCTTTTTTGCACCGTTAAGCACATTTGACAGGTGCTTATTAAGTATTTCGTTAACAAGGCTTGATTTACCGGAACCGGAAACGCCTGTTACTGCAATGAATTTACCTAAAGGAAATTCCACATCAATATTTTTAAGATTATTTTCTGCTGCCTTAAAGATAGTAAGCTTTTTGCCTGTACCTGCTCTTCGTTTTTCCGGCACAGGAATTGAACGCTTACCACTTAAATACATACCTGTAATTGAGTCCTTACAGTTAATAATATCATCAACGGTGCCACAGGCAATAAGCTCTCCACCGTGAACACCTGCACCTGGACCTATGTCAACAATATAATCGGCATTGCGCATAGTATCCTCGTCGTGCTCAACAACTATTAGAGTGTTGCCCAAATCTCGAAGATGCTTAAGGGTGCCCAAAAGCTTATCGTTATCCCTTTGATGCAAGCCGATTGACGGCTCATCAAGAATATAAAGCACTCCCATAAGTGATGAGCCTATCTGTGTTGCAAGGCGTATTCTTTGAGCCTCACCACCTGACAGAGTTGCTGCCTCTCGTGAAAGAGAAAGATAATCAAGACCTACTGAATTTAAAAATTCAAGTCGCTCCTTTATTTCGTTAATAACAAGGCTACCGATAAGCCTTTGCCTTTCTGTCAGTTGAAGATTGGTAATAAACTCCAGCTCCTCACAAATGGGCATTTGGCAAAATTCATAAATGTTTTTACCACCTACAGTAACGCTCATTATTTCCGGAATAAGACGAGAGCCGTTACAATCAGGACAGACACAGGTGGTCATTACTGCCTCAATATCTGCTCTTGACCAATCGGATGTTGTTTCGTTATATCTTCTTTGCAGGTTTGGAATAACACCCTCAAATGTATTCTTGTATGTTCCTGTACCGTAGGAGGTTACTCTGCTCATAGTCAGCTTTCTGTCACCTGTACCGTAAAGTATTGCGTTAATTGCTTCTGTTGATAACATTTCAATAGGAACATCAAGAGAAAAGTTGTACTCCTTTGCAAGACCCTCGTAATACATTTTTGCAATAGAGCCGTCGTTAATATTCCAGCCTGATGCTTTTATTGCACCTTGGTTTATAGACAGCTTTTTATTAGGAATTACAAGCTGTGGCGAAATCTCCTTATATGAGCCAAGACCACCACACTTTTTGCAGGCACCGAAGGGATTATTGAAGGAAAACATCCTTGGGCTCATTTCCTCAATTACGGCACCGTGCTCCGGACAGGCATAATTTAGAGAATACAATTCCTCCTTGCCACCTATAACATCAATAATAACTGTTCCGTCTGTTAAGTGGGTAGCAGTTTCTATTGAATCGGTAAGTCTTGATTTTATACTATCGTTAATAACAAGTCGGTCAACAATAACCTCGATGCTGTGCTTTTTATTTTTATCAAGCTTAATTTCTTCGGAAAGGTCATAAACAGCACCGTCAATGCGAACACGAACAAAGCCTGATTTGCGAATTGAATCAAGCTCCTTGGTGTATTCACCCTTACGACCTCTAACAATAGGTGCCATTACCTGTATTTTTGTTTTATCTTCAAGCCTTAGTACATCGTCAACAATTTGGTCAACTGTTTGCTGTGTGATTTCTCTGCCACACTTTGTGCAATGAGGAGTACCGATACGGGCATATAAAAGACGGAGATAATCATATATTTCCGTAACAGTACCAACTGTTGAACGAGGGTTACGGCTGGTTGTTTTTTGGTCTATTGAAATAGCAGGAGATAAGCCGTCAATATAGTCAACATCCGGCTTTTCCATTTGACCTAAAAACTGCCTTGCATATGATGACAGGGATTCAACATATCTACGCTGACCTTCGGCATAAATTGTATCAAAGGCAAGGCTTGATTTACCTGAGCCTGAAAGACCTGTAAATACCACAAGCTTATCTCGTGGAATTTCTACATCAATATTTTTAAGATTATGCTCTCTTGCACCTTTAACTACAATATTTTTAATCAATGGGTTTTCCCCTCCTTTTTCTCTTAAAGCTTTCAAGACCTGCTGCACCCTCCTTGGTAACAGGCTTAATCCATTTGTTGGAAAGATAATATTTTAAGCACAAAATATTTTTTGGTATATCCTCAAATATATACATAATGGCAAAGGCTGCAACAAAAGGAACCTTAAAAGCTAAAACGGAAATAATTGTTGCAGGCACTGACAATGCCCATAAGCATATAAGCTCATATTTTGCACCTGTAATTGTATCACCACCTGAACGGAATATTGATACAATTTCAAGATACGGCATCATTCTAAAGGGAAATGCTACTGCGTAAATTATCATCAGCGTACGAGCAGTTGAAATAGTTAAAGCACTGATATTATCGCTCATATTAAAAATATTAACAAGCTGATTTCTAAACACAATAATGAAAACGGAAATAATTACTGCCAATGCAGGAACGATGACCATAAATCTTTTTGAGTCCCCAAGACCTCTGTCAACATTGCCCTTGCCGATAGATTTTCCTATCATAACAGAGGAGGCACTGCATATGCCGATAAAAATAACAAAGGCAATATTTTCAAAGCTTCTTACAATAGTAAGAGCTGAAAAATACTCATATCCCATATTGCCAAAAACAATATTATACACAAATGTACCTAAGCCCCACATACTTTCATTAAGAACAACAGGAGTAGCCTTAGATATATAGGCAGATATTTCGTCCCTTGAAAATTTGAAATATTCTCTTTTATTGGTGGTTAATATATTTTTTTGAACAAAGGATATTACAATAATGATAAACAGACCCAGCCAAGCAGAAGTAACGGTTGCTAACGCAGCGCCCTTGATGCCCATTTTTGCAAAGCCGAATTTGCCGAAAATCATACAATAATCAAGAAAAATGTTCAAAATAGTTGTAAAGCCTGAGGCATACATCGGCAGCTTTACATTTTCTACTGCACGAAGAATTGAGGCTAAAACATTGGTCATTGCAATCGGCAAAAACGAAAATGCAACTACTTTTAAATACTCCGAGCCTGCACTGATAACCTCTTTGTCTGAATTAAAAATTCTTACTATCATTTGAGGAAATGACAGACTGACTACTGTAAAAATCAGTGAAACAATAAGTGCAAAGGCGATTGATATACCACCGATATGCCTGATTTTCTTTAAATCCTTAATTCCCCAAAACTGAGAAATAAACAATGTTGCAGCAGAGCAAATGCCCACAAGCACCATGTTCATCAGCCAAGACCACTGCCCCATCATACCAACTGATGAAAGAGCAACAGTACCAAGACTGCTAACCAGCAATGTATCTGCCAAAACAAATGAGCTTGTTAAAAGATTTTGCAATGCAACAGGCACTGTTAGCTTAATTGCAGTTTTCCAAAAGCCCTTATCATTGAATAGTTTTAACATTGAAAATTTATTTTTCCAGCTCTGCTATTTGGTCACGCAGGAATGCAGCGTGCTCAAATTCAAGCATACGAGCAGCCTCCTTCATTTCTTTTGTAAGTCTTGTAATAAGCATCTGCTTATCCTTCTTTGACAGCTTCTTCTTTTTGCCGTCAATACTTTCCTTTGATGTTATTTCAATAATTTGATGAACATCCTTTTTGATTGTTTTTGGAGTTATGCCGTGCTGCTTGTTATATTCCTCCTGAATACCACGACGGCGCACTGTTTCGGTAATAGCTCTTTCCATTGACGGAGTAACGCTGTCTGCATACATAATAACCTCGCCGTTTTCATTACGGGCAGCACGGCCTATTGTTTGCACCAGTGATGTTTCCGAACGCAGGAAGCCTTCCTTATCAGCATCAAGTATTGCTACTAACGAAACCTCCGGTATATCAAGACCCTCACGCAAAAGGTTAATGCCGACTAATACGTCAAACTCGCCAAGTCTTAAATCACGAATAATCTCCATTCGTTCAATAGTATCGACATCGTGGTGCATATAACGGACCTTTACGCCAAAGCCTTCAAGGTATTTTGTTAAATCCTCAGCCATAGCCTTTGTGAGCGTTGTTACAAGGACTCTTTCATTTTTCTCGGCTCGTAGGTTTATTTCGGACAAAAGGTCGTCCATTTGGTCCTCAGTTGGCTTTACGGTAATAATCGGGTCTAACAGACCTGTTGGTCTTATAACCTGCTCCACAACCTGTGTGCTTTTTTCCTTTTCAAACTCACCCGGTGTTGCAGATGTAAACACAACCTGATTTATTTTTTTATAAAACTCATCAAACATTAACGGTCTGTTATCCATTGCAGACGGAAGTCTAAAGCCGTATTCAACAAGGCTTTCCTTTCTCGCTCTGTCGCCGGCATACATACCACGAACCTGTGGCAGCATAACATGGCTTTCGTCACAGAACAAAAGAAAATCATCAGGGAAATAATCAAGGAGAGTAAAGGGTGGCTCACCTGTTTTTCTGCCTGTTAAAACGGCAGAATAATTTTCTATACCCTTACAGAAGCCTGTTTCACGGAGCATTTCTATATCGTTCATAGTACGCTCCTTTATTCTCTGTGCCTCAAGGAGCTTTCCCTTTTCCTCAAAATAAGCAACACGCTCCACCATTTCGTTATATATTTTTTCAATAGCGATATTCAGCTTTTCCATACCAACAACATAATGTGAAGCTGGATAAAGACAAACATGGGAAAGCACACCCTCAACCTTACCTGTTAAGGGCTGAATTTCACATATTCTGTCTATTTCGTCGCCGAAAAATTCAATACGAACAGCAGTGCCTGATGATCCTGCCGGGAATACCTCAAGAGTATCCCCTCGTACTTTGAATTTGTTACGAACAAAGTTAATGTCGTTTCTTTCGTACTGAATAGAAACCAGCTTTTCTATCAAAGCATCCCTGCCATACTCCATACCTGTACGCAGAGAAATAACCATACTCCTATAATCAATAGGGTCACCGATAGAGTAAATACAGGATACAGAGGCAACAATAATTACATCTCGTCTTTCAAACAATGCTGCTGTTGCCGAATGACGAAGCTTGTCAATCTCGTCATTGATTGAGGAGTCCTTTTCTATATAAGTATCTGTTGTGGGAACATATGCCTCAGGCTGATAATAATCATAGTAGGATACAAAATATTCCACAGCATTATTAGGAAAAAACTCACGGAATTCGCTGCAAAGCTGGGCAGCAAGGGTTTTGTTGTGAGCAAGCACAAGAGTCGGTTTGTTAACTCTTTCAATAATATTAGCCATAGTAAAGGTTTTACCGGAGCCTGTGACACCCATAAGCGTTTGCTCCTTATCGCCGTTTTTTATACCCTTTACCAACGCATCAATGGCTTGTGGCTGATCGCCTGTGGGCTTAAACCTGCTGACTAATTTAAACTTGTCCATACATAACACCTACCTCTGCTGAAAGAAAATTTTCGCATATAGAGTTATTATATGCTATTTATATAAAAAAGTAAAGCACAAAAATAATCTGCAAAAAAAGCAGGTCAAAGACCTGCTTTTGAAATTTATTTTATAAAAGCTTGCCCATAATTTTTAGGGCTTTATCTAAAAGCATCTCTCCTTCACAATCAATACTTGCATTTAATACGGTTCCTTCAGTAATTATACCGTTTAACACTTTTTCTTCAAGACTGGTCTTAGACAAATCAAGCATTTTCATACGGTAATCCATAAGATTATTTGATGCGTTGTGTAACTCATAAAATAACTTTGTATTTTCATCATTACCTTTCCTGTTTTCGCACTTTTTAATAACTGATTTTAATTCATCCTTCATTTCCTCGGGATAAATAATGTCAATCTCCATAGGAAACTCATCAAAATTTAAAACTTTTGCAAGCTTAGACCATGTTTCAATATCCGGCTTTCTTCTACCTTTTTCATAACGACAGTAATTAGCCTTACTTGTATCAATAAGTTTTGCAACTTGTTCTTGAGTCATATTAGACTTTTTTCTGTAATATAATAATTTTTCACAATAGGACATTGTATCACCTCCTTAAGAGTTTCCATTTTGGTAACTTTATTATAAACCAAACTTATAATTTTGTCAAGAAAAAAAAGAGCATCTCTTTTGAGATGCTCTAAATTATTAGCCGATAATTTGATTTGCAAGTTTTCTATAAATTTTCGTAATTATTTTATTTATAAAAACTTTTTAATTGATTCAACAAAATCGTTCATTTCGTCAAAGATTACATCAACGATAATTGACCAATTTATACCCTCGTAATCGTGAACAAGTCTATGCCTTAATCCTGCGACAACACTCCATATAATCTCGGGATGTTCTCTTTTCATATCATCACTTATTTTATAAACCTGTTCACCGATATTATATAAAGGTGTTGTAACTGCCCACTGTGAAAATTCGTCATTCAAAAGCTGATGCTTTGTAATTGAATGTTCTTTAATCTGTTTTTGCAAGGCTTCCCAAGTGGAAACAATCTTTTTAATTCTTTCGGTATCTGACTTTTTCATGCTATTTTTATTCCCTCTTTGATAACATTGTCATAAAACGGTGTTGAACGGTCAACCTCACAAATTTCAAAAGCGTCAACACTTTTTCCCGTCATTTGTCTTAACTCTTCTGCAAAGGCAAAGATGTTTGACTTCTTAAAGTTATCTCCGCCGAAAACCAAAACATCAATATCCGACTCTTCCGTTTCCTCTCCCCTTGCATACGAACCGAAAAGGAGCGCATATTCAGCATTGTAACGGACAAGCAGTTCTTTTATTGAATTTTCAATATCTGTTCTTGTTGGCATAAACATTACTCCTTTCTTAATCTCTATTTAATATTATACACAAAATGCATTATTAAATCAATACCGTTATCTTTAGCAGATGGTACAGGTTAATGCCTACTATATTATCAAAAAAGTTAGATAATTTATCCCATCAGTTTTGCATAAAGCAAAGATGATGGCTTGTATAAAAATAGTAGAATAGAATTTATCCCCTCAGTCGCATATAAAATGCGACAGCTCCCCTTTATTGCATAAAAGGGGAGCCGTTATAGGTTAATATTTAATTAGCCGTTGATTTGCTTTGCGATTTCTTCAGCAAAGTTTTCCTCTCTCTTTTCAAGGCCGTCGCCCTTCATCATACGAATGAAGCCTGTTGCCTTGATTTCTGTGCCAAGCTCCTTGGCAACTGAGTCGATATAACCCTTTACTGTACCCTTGAACAAGTCGCTGCGAACGAACTCCTGTTCAACAAGGCAGTTTTCGGAATAATACTTGCCCATTTTACCTGCAGCAATCTTTGCAAGAACAGCCTCAGGCTTTGAAGCCATCTTTGGATCTTCCTTCATCTGTGCTGCAAGGATACCCTGCTCGTGCTCAACAACATCAGCAGGTACGGAAGCCTGATCAAGATATGCAGGGCTCATAGCGGCAATCTGCATTGCTACATTCTTACCCATAGCATCAAATTCTGCAGTTGCAGCCTTTGACTCATCAGCAACATCAAAGCCGATCATAACGCCAACTGCTCCACCACCGTGGATATAGGTTGAAACAATACCTTCCATTGTTTCAAAACGACGAACCTTCATATTCTCGCCGATTGAAAGAACAAGGTCGTTAAGAGTTTCTGTTACAGTTCTGCCTGTGCCGTCGAACTCTGTGTTGCAGAGTGTTTCAACATCAGCAGGATTTGTAGCAACGATTGTTTTTGCAACGCCTGTTACAAAGCTCATAAACTTTTCATTCTTTGCAACGAAGTCTGTTTCTGAGTTAACCTCAACAACAACGCCTTTTTTAGCAGCGCTGTCATAGTAAGGGAGAACTACACCCTCAGCAGCAATTCTTGTTGCCTTCTTTTGTGCTGCAGCAAGACCTCTTTCACGAAGAAAGTCGATAGCCTTGTCCATATCGCCGTCAGCCTCAACAAGTGCCTTTTTGCACTCCATCATACCAACGCCTGTCTTCTCACGAAGAGCCTTTACATCTTGTGCTGTAAATGCCATTATATTATCCTCCTATAAATAGTAATAAGTTAAATTATTCAGCAGCTTCCTCTGCTACTTCCTCAGTAGCCTCAGCAGGAGCTTCGTCTGCTGTGTCCTTGCCGTCACGACCCTCAATAACAGCGTCTGCGATTGCACCTGCAATAAGCTTTACTGCACGGATAGCATCGTCGTTACCGGGGATAACATAATCAATTTCGTCAGGGTCACAGTTTGTGTCAACAATAGCAACGATTGGAAGACCTAACTTCATTGCCTCTGAAACAGCAATTCTCTCTTTGCGAGGGTCAACGATGAACATTGCGTTAGGAATCTTCTTCATTTCTGTGATACCACCAAGGTATTTTTCAAGCTTTTCAATCTCAAGCTCAAGACCAACAACTTCCTTTTTTGGAAGGAGGTCAAATGTGCCGTCCTCTCTCATAGCCTTAAGCTGTGCAAGACGAGCAACTCTGCCACGGATTGTCTTGAAGTTTGTGAGCATACCACCAAGCCATCTTGCGTTAACATATGGCATTGCGCAACGCTCTGCTTCTTCCTTAACAGAATCCTGAGCCTGCTTCTTTGTACCAACAAAGATGATTGAGCCACCATCGGCAGCCATGTCACGGACAAACATATATGCCTCGTCAAGCTTTTTAACAGTCTTTTGAAGGTCGATAATGTAAATGCCGTTACGCTCTGTGAAGATGTATTCAGCCATTTTAGGATTCCATCTTCTTGTTTGGTGTCCGAAGTGAACACCTGCTTCTAAAAGTTGTTTCATTGAAACTACATTTGCCATAATAATTTCCTCCTTTAAGGTTAAATCCTCCGTATTTAGCTTGGCAACGAGCCTGTGTTTGTAACCTAAGGCCCAGCTAAATGCGTGTGTATTCGTGTGTATTCATACGAATGCAGAAGCATTATACCAAAACAGCATAGAAAAATCAAGAGAAAAATTGAATAAATATGAAATTTTAATAATGCTGATGGTTACAATCCTTTAGTATATACAATCCCTCCGAGTTGCTGTCGCAACCCACCTCCCTTTGCACAAGGGAGGCTTATTTTGTTGGTACCTTTGCACAAGGGAGGCTTATATTTGCAGAAGGGAGGCTTATGGGAATAAAAAAAGCAGTGGCAAAAGCCACTGCTTTTAATACTTAATTCGGTTAGAATTCGA
>CAMFYM010000041.1 GCA_946002045.1 uncultured Clostridia bacterium
TGTAATTAGGCTTATCCTTAATCGTAACGCAGGGAACCTTTCTTTCGCCAAGCTCATATCTGCTTATTTGACGAAGTGACTGTAATGCATAATACGCACCCGTTTCATCCCCTGCCGTAATTGTAATTGAATCAGTTGAAACCACAAGATTATAGCACTCGCTATCGAGGGAGGTATCCCTCTTTATAATGAGCTTTCCGTCCTCTGCTCTTTCAAGATTAAGCAGAGGCAATTCAAAATCGGAGGACACCTTAAGGCTGTCATCCATTAAGAAAAAGCCCTTATCCTTCTTATACTCAAAAGGAATAGGAATTAAATTTATCATTTTGTTACCCCTTAAAAACATAATTATGCTTTCAGCAATAAAAACCGTAGATATTGTACCATAGTTTTATTTAAAACTCAACAATAAAGCGTAATATTATTTATAAATATTGTATCACTTCACACAGAGAGCTAACAACATTTTCGCCTGTTTGACTTAATCTGTTTATGCTTTGATGGCCATCTGCCACCAAAATGCAATCACAACCCACTGATTTTGCAACCTCATAATCGTGGGTAGTATCGCCGATAAACACAATATCCTTGGCAGATAATCCCTTATCCTTAATCCACTGCTGAGCTAACTGCATCTTGCCCTTTGCCAAATTATCATCAATGCCCACTATATTGTCAAAATAATTTGATATACCAAAGCAGTTAATCTGCTGCTTTAATCTGGTTTTCTCGCAGGCAGATATTATCACCTGAGATATACACTGATTTTTTAATGAGTCAAGTACTTCTTTTGAATATGGATAAAGCTGTGCCTTGTCCTGCATACTACAATAAATCTCAATATAAAGCTCTGCTAATTCCTCAAAGGGATGACGGGAGAAATCGTAGCCGATTCTTTTGTAATAATCAATGATAGGAAAGCAAAATATCTCTCTGTATTTTTCAAGAGTAAGAAAAATATTATAGTCCTTCAGCCTCAGCATTTCATTCATAGCATCTATGCCGATTTGGACATCGTCATAAAGAGTACCGTTCCAATCCCACGCAATATATTTGTATTTCATACAGCACCGCTATTATATATAATTTTGGTCTGCCCGAAGGGATTTGAACCCCCAATCTTCAGAATCGGAATCTGACGCATTAGCCCTTGTGCTACGGGCAGACATACTACAACCATTATAATTACATTAAAAGTTGCAGTCAAGACAAATATGTGTTAAAATCATATCATTGAGGTGAATACTATGTTGAATTTTAAAAACGATACATTTAAGATAATGCAAATTGCCGACACTCAAGAGGGTGCAAGGGTCAGTCCCGACACATTGGATTTAATTAACGCTGCTCTTGAGCGAGAAAATCCCGACCTTGTTGTATATTCAGGTGATCAAATTTGGGGTAAGGCTAATTTTAAGGGCAACAGAGATAAGGTCAAGGATGTGCTTGACCAACTCACACAGCCTGTTAGGAGCAGGAATATTCCCTTTACTGTATGCTTCGGTAACCACGACAGACAGGTTGGACTCAGCAATGAGGAGCAGTTTGAAATATATAAGGAGTTCGACTGCTTTGTTGGTGAAAGCGTTGAAGGGATAGACGGTGTTGCCAATCATGTTATTGAAATTAAAGACAATGATGATTTGAAATTTTTGCTGTATCTTTTTGACAGCCACACTAATCTATCGATCGGTTATGACCATGTTCACGAAAATCAAATTGCCTGGTATAAAAAGACAAGAGATGAATATGAAGAAAAATACGGCAGGCTTATTCCGTCTGTGGTAATTCAGCATATTCCTTTATGTGAGGTATTTGAGCTGTTAGAAGAGGTTAAGAAAAGCAAAAAAGGTGCTGTTAGAGGTTTTCGTACCCACGCTAACAGGTTTTATGTTTTAAACCGTGACCGAGTAAACAGCACCGGATTTATGAAGGAGTCACCTGCCGACCCACAGGAGAACAGTGGTGAGCTGGATGCCTTTAAGGAAAAGGGTGAGGTTTTAGGTGTGTACTTTGGTCATGACCACAATAACTCCTTTAACGGAAAGGTTGACGGTATAGATTTAGGCTATACACAAGGTGCAGGCTTTCATGTTTACGGTCCCGGTAAGGACAGAGGCGTTAGAATTATTGAATTAAAAAAGGACGGAAGCCTTGATACCTATGATTTACGCTTTAGAAATCTTGTGGGCAACAAGGTTAAGGAGCCGATAAAATACGCAATATTCCAAATAATGCCCACAAATATGTTCGACGCTGTATCAAGAGCAATCAAGTTTTTTGCAGGTTTAGGGATTGCAGCAATTATAGTCATAATTTTATTATTCTTTTTCGGATAACAAAAATGCACTCTCAATGAGAGTGCATTTTCTTTTATAAATCAACATTAAAGTTCGGTTCTCCTAATAAGAGCACGGCAGGTGCAACATATTTAATGAGCAATCTTTCAACATCCTTTTGCAAGGGTATGCCTGAAAAATTCATATAATGTGCTGCCAATGCAGGCAAATCGGGAATAGAATCATTTTGAATTTTAATGCGTTTTTTGTTACTAAAGTCAAATATTAGGCGTCTAACCTGACTTGCCTCCTCAAACCTGATAAGTACGGTTAATTGATTTTTTGATGTCCAAGCTGCCTTTGCACAGGCAGTATATTCAATACCCCCAAGCCTAACCTTTGTTTTTGCATACTCATTATTCATACCGAGCTTTATTTGACAAACATATTCACACTCTTTCCACATCAGGTAGAGGTCATTGTTGTTATCAAGACTAAGTGAAAATCTGTCAATATTTCCTAACTGCTCGTTCATAACAGTAGTCATTGTGGCATTGAGCATTGACGCATAGGAGGTGGAATGAGTGTATAATGCTTTTTTATTAAGCCTTTTTTCAAGCTGTGTATTTCTTTCTCCACCACAAAGGTTATCCATATCGGAAAGGCTTTTTATTTTTTCTGCTAACTTTTCCTCATATTCAACCTGTGGCTCATCCCAAAGTGTTTTATACATTTCGTTAACAGCGTCACTGATAAATTCATCCCTTGACATTGAGCCGGTGATTACAAGGACTGTATCCCTGCCACCGAAAACATAGCCGAATTGACCGAAGAGTCCATATGCTCTGTATGTATCAGGAAGCCCTGTCATCCAAAGTCCGTAGCCATATCCTTTGGTATTATCAATATGGCCTTTTTTAACTGTTGGTGTTTGGAAGGAGCTTGACTCCTTTACCCATTCTCTTGGGATAACCTGTTTGCCCTCCCACATTCCGTTTTTGGAGTAGCATACCATTATTTTTGCAAAATCCTCAGTTTTAAGATAAAGACCCCAACCACCGGAGGCAGCACCGTATCTGTCTGTTTCCCACATAGGCTTTTCAATCCCCAATGGCTCAAACAGCCTTGGATAAAGAAAATCCACTAATGACTGCTTATATACCTTGCTGATAATTGCAGACAAAAGATAATAGTTGTCGTTAACATACATAAACACCTTGCCGGGAGGGAGAATTAACGGTGAATTAAAGAATATTTTTACCCAATTTCTATCGTGTCTTGATTTTGCCATGCCTATCATCTTGCCTGCAGTCATAGTAACAAGATGACGGATGGTTATGCACCTGTTGATACCCAGCTTATCGTACTCGCCGTAATACTTACAGATTGAGTCGTCCAGGCTTATTTTGCCCTCTGCAACGGCATAGCCCAGCGCAATGGCAGTAACTGTTTTAGAAACTGAATACATCACATGCTTTGTTTGGGGTGTATAAGGCAAACGGTGCCAGCTTGCCACAACGGTTTCGTCTTTAACAAGCATAAAGCTGTTAACGGAAATATTTTCCCTTTCGCATTTATCCATAAAATCATAAACTGCCTTTGGGTTAATATTGTTATCACTGCAATTCCCGTATTTAAGCATACAGCGCCACTCCCCTTCAAAGCTTTGTTCTACATAATAGTAACATAATCAACAAATAAAAGCAAATTTTCACAAAAAACTAAAAAGAATTTTTGAATAATATGTAGATAATAGACAAAAAAGGATTGCACCGAACATTTAAGTGCAATCCTTTTATTTAATTCACTCTGTTTTTTAATGGTTGTTTATTATATGCTCTTTGAGAATTTTCCCAAATACCCTGATAAATTTTCTTAACAGTCAGATTTGTTATGCCTGCAATATGAGGTGTTAGCACCAGCTTATCCTTAATCCTCTCATCAAGGAGTGGATTATCTCTTTGCACAGGCTCAGGGTAAATAACATCAAGACCTGCACCGCAAATTTCACCTGTCAATAAAGCATTGATTAAGGCATTGTTATCTACCAGCTCACCACGAGAGGTATTGATTAAAAATGCTGTGCTTTTCATTTTTTTGAAGAAATCATCATTGGCAATATTTTTTGTATCGTCTGTTACTGCCAAATGAAGTGAAACAATATCGGAGTGCTCCAATAATTCATCTATTGTGTAATAGGATACATTATATTCCTCCT
Source organism: uncultured Clostridia bacterium (assembly GCA_946002045.1). Lineage (GTDB taxonomy): Bacteria > Bacillota > Clostridia > Oscillospirales > Acutalibacteraceae > Eubacterium_R. Next base: position 4,498 of record CAMFYM010000041.1, read on the forward strand.
CAAGCTCCTTATATCTTGTTCTGTTAGCATAAATCACCCTTGCTCCAAGTGCATTGCAAAGCCTTGCCGTTGCCCTTGCAATATCACCAAAGCCAACAAGTCCCACAACGCACTGACTTAATTCTCTAATCACACCGAAGGAAGCTTTTTTTACCTCTATCTGCCTTCCGTCATACACACTCTTATGACCTGTAATTATCTGTCTAAGGCAGGAAAGCATAAGCAGTAATGCATTTTCTGCCACAGCCGTATCGTTAACGCCCTTGTTATTACAAACAGCAATGCCCCTTGAGGTGGCGTATTCAACATCAATACCCTGATAGCCTACACCCTCCGACTGAATAAGAAATAATTTCGGCATATTTGAAATTATCTCCTTATCTGCCGTGCCCATTGCGTCAACAACAAGTATTTGAGTATCTGCTGCCTGACTGATAAGCTGAGCCTTATCGTTAATTTTATAAAATTTTACATTATGCTCTTCAAGCTGTGGTAAAAAGGACAATGCCTTTTCCCTGCTTGTAACATCTGAATAAAAGGTTATGTTCATCTCTTTGACTTCTTTTTCTTAATTATAATTACTATTGCTGTAACTGCTCCGATAATTACTGCTGCACCTGCCACACCACAGGGCACACCAATTGATATTGCAGGTGGATAATATGTAATAAAATTATCACTAACGGTATTGATAGCATTTGGCAATGAATACAAATCAATATTGTTATTATTTCCGTAAGCAATGCGAATAACTGTTACCTCATACTTATCCATATCTATTGATACGCAATTACCTGCAGTCATTTCTGTTTGAGTTGGATAAACTGCATTTTTTCCAAGCTCGTTGCAGGCAGATTTATACTGACCCTTAATTGACTGGGCAGATATATGGGCAATACTGTCATATCCGGAAAGATTTATGTTGACTTTTTTATTCTCTCCCGATGTATTAACAAGCTTTACATAAAGTGTCTGCTTGGCTTTGTCAACTGTTACAGACTCATAAATTCCGTTATCTATTGTTTTGTTATTTTCAAAGGTAGAACAAATATATTCGTTGCCGTAGTTATTGGCAAAAATCTGCTGAACATAGTAATTAGGTGACAGCACAAGCTCCTGTGAATCGAACCAAATCATATTAACATCCCAGCTTTGAGCATTGATTTTTGCAAAGGTAGGTGCATAGGAAATCATATCTACAATATCGGCATTACGCTCAATACCTGTTAAGTAGCTTGCTGCTTCAACTGCGCCGTAAATATTTGATTTAGTTTCTATTGTACCTAACCTGCTGGGTGACGGAGCATACTCGCCTACAAAGACATGGGCACCGTTTCTGTCAAAGCTGTCATATCTATCGTTATGGTCAAACAAATAGCCGTCGTAGGTATAATAATGCTCATCGACTACTGTATCATTAAAGTCCTTGCTTATCCACGACCAGTTTTCGTCATACTCCTTGCCCTCAAGGCTCATACCTGACGAGGAAATAATTGTTATTTCGGGATACGCCTTCTTTACCTCATCGTAAAGAGCCCTGAAGTTTCGCTCATAAACGATACCGTAGTTCTCATTGCCTAAGCCAATATATTTGAGATTAAAGGGCTTTACACTACCGTTAGCAGCACGAAGCGCACCCCAATAGGTTGTTGTGGCGTCACCGTTTGCATACTCTATCAAATCAAGAACATCTTGAACATAAGCCTCCCATTTGCTTGTTCCGGGACGAAGTGCTATTGTATCCAAATAATCCTCCCATTGCTGAGAGCTGATTTTTTTATCAAGATAATCCTTTTCCATTTTTCCGTAGTCTGCCCGTGGCTGGCAGGTTAATCCAACATTAAGGATTGGCAACGGCTCTGCCTGAAGGTCGCTGCAAAGCTGAAAATACTCGTGATAGCCCATTGCCATTGTATTTATATAATCTCTGCCGTTATCATCACGCCAAAGATTATAAAATTGCTTTCGCTCCTCCAAGGGACCTATTGTATTTTTCCAATTATAAAGATTATCAAGGCTATCCCCCTCTGCAAGACATCCACCGGGAAAACGAACAAAGGACGGACTTAAATTATATAACGCTTGATAAAGATCAGGGCGTAAGGATACATATTTCCACTCATCAGTACCGTAACCGTAGCTGTCTTGAGGAATAAGCGAAACAAAATCCAAATTGATTGTGCCCTTACCGTTAAATTCAATGGTAAGTCCACCGTCCTCTTCAGCCACAGAGGTGAGTGTTGTTGATATTTCGTTCCAAACATTGCCACATCTTGAAATATCAAGCTCTGTAATATTTGAGCTGTTATGAGAGGAGTCAAGATATACTCTGACGGTGCCGTCAAAATCCTCATTTCTAATATAGCAGGAGAAATCATAGGGCGTGTTCTCCTTAAATCCCATATCTGCTGTATTTGCTTTTTTACTGTTATACTCGTATGACTTGTAATCATAAATTTCCGTATATCCCAAATTAGTTAATGAGCCCTTGCCGTCAACGGTAATAGTGGCATAGGAGGGGTTATTGGCACTCATTTGATTAGAGGTGTCAAAGGACACATCAATACCCTTTACGCTCCACCCTGTACCGTTATTGAACTGATACTCAAAGGAGCCGTTATTAACAAGGTTTGATACAAGCCCACCGTCACAGGCATAGGAAATATCTTCAATAAACAAACCATATAATTTATCGGAAATTTTATATGATTTATCGTTTGAGTCAATGTTTAATACTATGTTATCCTCTGCAAAAGCAGAAACGGTGCAAGCAGATAAAATCATAAATAATGATACTATTAGGGAAATATATTTTTTCATATTGCTTATCTCCTGAATTTTTATAAGTTGATTATATCATTGAGAGCAATATTTTGTCAAAATAATATTTTATACTTGCAAAAACAATAGTTTTGTGTAATAATAAAAGACACATCGAGGCATAGCTCAGTTTGGTAGAGCGCTGCGTTCGGGACGCAGAGGCCGCAGGTTCAAGTCCTGTTGCCTCGACCATAAAGAAGCAGGTACCCTTTCGGGTATCTGCTTTTTTATCTTTAATAACAGGACTTGAACCTGTGAAGGTCTTAGCGTTAATAAAACAGTCCAGTGGACTGTTTTTAGCGAAGAGCGGTGAGGTGGGTACTGTTGCGAATGCAACGGTCGGCGAGCCATTAGTATGCAAGGCAAAGCCGTAGCAGACGGCAAGTCCTGTTGCCTCGACCAAAAGGAAAAGCACCCATTGGGTGCTTTTAGCGTGTAGAAAAAGTCAAATTACAGATTTCTACACGCTGGCAGACTTCGAGAAATGGAGCTGAATTTCGTTTTCTTGCGAGTGGGTGCTTGTAATTCAATTCCTATCTATTCGGCTCCCCTTTTAATGTAATAAAGGGGAGCTGGATGTGAGCATTGCGAACAGACTGAGGGGATAAAAGGTAAACTTACAAATTCTGTGTTTGCAATCCCTCAGTCACATATAAAATGCGACAGCTCCCTTTGCACAAGGGAGCCGTAAATTGAGACTTTAAGAAATGTGGATAAATTTGCACCAAACAAAAGTATAAAGTCATATTATGCTTTGGCACGGTTCAGACCACTTTATCGACAGTCTAAAAGCACCCATTGGGTGCTTTTTTCTTTTCAATATTGATTTTTATCTTCCTTTTGCGAAGGAGCGAACTCTGAATTTTGCACCTGTTGACTCACAGACAGATTTAGCCTGCTCTATTTCCTCCGGGGAAATAACATCAACAACCGACATTACAACATCGTCGCAATACTTAACACACTCACGGGTGAAATCAAGCATTGCATCAAAAGCAACACCATTATAAATATTTCGTGTTATTTTATCGTATTTTTCCGATGTAGGTTCGTTAAGAGAAACAGATATTGTATCAAATATAGAAGAAAGCTCCTTTGCTGTGGGCTTATTATTGATTAAATCTGACAATCCGTTTGTGTTGAGCCTTAGCTTTATGCTTGGATTTATTTGACGAATATACTTGGCAGCACCAACTAAATTATCATACGCATTAGTAGGTTCACCATAGCCACAAAATACAGCTGTATCAACTCTTGTAAAATCGAATTCATCTATTGCTTTTTTAATTTCATCTAAGGTTGGTTCATTGTCAAACCAAAGGCGCTTTGCCTCACCGACTGCATCCCCTTTTTTCCTAATACAAAATGCACAATTACAGGGACATTTGTTTGTAATATTAAGATAAACTCCACCCTCAAGAGTATAAACAATATCTGCCATAATAATTACCTTTACTTAAACGAATAGCTTTTTCTTGATTTTTACTGCGTCAAAGGCTGCTGCAAGAACAATAAAGATTACAGCACTGCCTGCTGCCTGAATAATGTTGCCCGGAATATTAACATAAGCATATGCTTTATCAATAATTAAGTCAGCTACGAAATATCCACCAACTGTAATAAGTCCTGACAATATTGTAAACAAAGCAGTAAAAGGTGTCAAGATTTTTTCGCTCTTTTTGTTAATTAAAACAAACGGAAGTGCGATTAGTGCCTTAATTATTAAGGTTGCAGGAGCATATGCAACACAGCCGTAAGATACATCAGCTAATGCCTCGCCAACTGCTGCAGCAAATATCGCCCAAGGTCCACCTAAGGTTGATGCCACAAGATAAACAAGAGCGTCGCCAAAATGAACATATCCTGTTGCAACAGGAACAGAAACAAATCTTGTTAGCAAAAATATCATTGCAGCAAACATTGCAGTTGCTGCCATCTTAAATAACTTATTGTTCTTCATAATAATAAATCCTCCAAATATCTTTCAAATTCAATACCGTCGTTTGCATTTTTACTTTGGGTATGGGTAATAGATTTTGTAATAAATTCAGAAGCAAGCCTGACGGAATCAAACAAGCCTTGACCTCTTAAAATTCCACCCATAATTACAGAAGCAGTAATATCACCTGTACCACTGAAATAGCCACCAATCAAGCTTGAGGTTACTTTATGTACCGTGTCACCTTCAAAAACAATGTTTGAAATAGTGTCGTTACTCTTATATCCCGTAACAACAATGCTTTTTATACCATTACTAATAAGCTTTCTGCCATAGCTTAAAATAGTGTCATAATCCTCGGAATATTTTTCACCGGCAATAACTGCAAGCTCGGACAAATTAGGTGTAATAACATCTGCCTTATAGCAAAGCTCAATGATTTTTTTGCACATATCATTGTTGTAGCAATCATACAATTTGCCATTGTCAGCCATTACAGGATCAACAATCAGTACTGTATCATCACCCTTAAAGCTATCAATAAATGAATTGATAATATCTATCTGCTTATCATCAATTACAAAGCCTGTTAATATTCCGTCAAAGGAAGCGCCAAGCTTTTTCCACTCATCCATAAAATCATCCATAACATTTGTTAATGGTAATGATTTATAGCTTTCATATGCTGTTTGGTTAGACAGCACGGCAGTTGGTAACGGGTGCACCTCGCTACCCATAACTGATAATATAGGTATTGATACCGTTAAAGAGCATTTACCAAAGCCTGACAGGTCGTTGATAACGGCACACTTTTTCATATATTCCCTCCCTCTTGATTATTTGCTGAAATCATTATATAATATGTCTGTAAATAATAAAACACACAGTTTTAATAATATTTTAGGGTACAGTTATGAACAAATACACGATACTTTATAATCAAATTAAAAATATGATATTGTCAGGTGAACTTAGTGCCGGTGAAAAGGTGCCTTCAGTACGAAATGCTGCAAGAATATATAATGTTTCAATAACAACTGTTCAAAACGCATATTTTGATTTATGTGCCGACGGATATTTATTATCACGAGATAAAAGCGGATACTATGTCACTAATTTTAATAGTGACACTGTTAATGAAGAATATGAGCATAAGGAGAACCAATACGATTTTGACTTAACAGGTGGAATTGCTGACAAGGACTCCTTTGATTTTAAATTATGGCAAAGATATATCAAAAGTGCTTTACGCCAAAGCGATAGACTTTTATCATACAGTCAGCCAAAGGGAGAATATGATTTAAGATGTGCTATATCACAATATATTAAAGAAAAAAGAAATGTAATCACCTCGCCCGACAGAATTATTATAGGTGCAGGAGTGCAGCCACTAATGCAAATACTGTGTATTTTGCTGAACAAAAATGGCAAAAACACTGTTTCCTTTCCGGACAAAAGCTTTGTTCAGGGTATAAATATTTTTTCATCATACGGATTTGATGTGCACACAAGAGATAAGGATGCAGATATAATATATGTATCACCCTCTCATATGACTCGATGGGGCGATGTTATGCCTATTAAAAGAAGAATTGAACTAATTGAATATTCACAAAAGCATAATTCAATCGTTATTGAAGACGATTACGAAAATGAATTTTTATATAATGTTAAGCCAACACCGTCATTATTTGCGTTAGGCAAAGGAAATATAATTTATATGGGCTCATTTTCTGCTATGCTGCTACCCGGAATAAGAATAAGCTTTATGGTGCTGACAAAGGAATTAACGGAATTATTTAATTCAGCTTCAGAAGGTATTGCACAAACAGCATCAAAAACCGAGCAGATTGCACTTTGCAATTACATTAGAGACGGTCATATAAAATCTCAAACAAGAAAAATCAGGAGATTATATACTGCTAAAACAAAGGCTTTTGCAGAAAAACTAAAGGCTGCCTTTCCTAATTCATCAATAGAGATTGGCGAAAACACGTTGCAAATAATTTTTTGCGATAAATTCAACAAGGATATTAGCGTATTTGATGAATTAAAGATAAAGGTTTTTGTGGACAAGAGTGAAAATGACAGCATTGTTTTAGTATTATCTCCCTCCGGAATTAGCTATGATGACTTTGATGCTGCTATAACAAGATTAAAAAAAGCAATAGAATAGCAGAACTTTTGTTCTTATAGTCCATAATTACGGACTGTTAATGTGTTATATATTGAATAAGAAATTACCTGCTGATAAAATGGAGTTGTAAAGAAAAAGGAGGTATTTCTTATGAAAAAAACAACAAAAGAAATTTTAACATTGTCTTTAATCTTATTAGTAACATTGGTGGCAGGATTTGGTGTTACAGCAGTATCCTTTAATCTATTTGATGCACTAACACCTAATCAAATGAAGGTACTTTTTGCTATTGATGTTGTTATGCTTTGTATGGTAGCAACAGGTGTTTGGTATTTTTTCGATTCAAAAAAAGCAAAGGCAAAAAGAAGAGCGCAAATACAGAAAAGACATCAGGCGCAGATTATGTCATACAATGAGGAAATCGACAATATTTCGGAAATTATAAATTTAATCAATGCTGCATAATGATGTTTTAATTGACATTTATTTGCAGTTGTGGTATTATTCTAATGCTGTGGCAAAGAATAATACGCAGAAGTGGCGGAATCGGCAGACGCGCTAGATTCAGGTTCTAGTGAATGCAAATTCATGAGGGTTCAAGTCCCTTCTTCTGCACCAAAAACAAGGATTGCTTTTTTGAGTAATCCTTGTTTTTTTATTGTCCAGCAATGGTTGATAACCCCCGGTTCTACCGGGGGAAATAGAAAGCTTTA
>CAMFYM010000042.1 GCA_946002045.1 uncultured Clostridia bacterium
CGGACTTTGTATGAACTGCTTTAGCCCACTGACTAACGGCAATGTGTGTGATGAGTGTGGCTACGATAACGACACTGTGGCAGATATGATGTATCTTCAGCCAAAAACTGTTCTTGCTCAGCGTTATGTTATCGGCACAGTTATTTCTCACGAAAGCGACGCTGTTCTTTATATGGCATATGACACTCGCCTTGACGAGGTGGTTGAGGTTAGGGAGTTTTTGCCAAAGGGCATTGCCAACAGGCTTGAGGGAAACCTGGATGTTCATATTAGAGAAAGATACAGAGCTAATTATGAAAAATATAAAAGCTCTTTCATTAACCTTTGGACAACTATTGTTAAAATGAGCAACCTTTCGGCAGTTATTCCCGTGTATGAGGTGTTTGAGGAAAACGGCACTGCCTATGCTGTCAGCGAGCATTTGGAGTCAATAACCCTGCGTGAATTTTTACTGCGCAGTAATGACGGCTACATTATGTGGGAGCAGGCAAGGCTTATGTTTATGCCTGTGCTGACTACTCTTGAGGCGTTACATTCCAACTCAATTATTCACGGTGCAATCTGTCCGGACAATCTTGTGCTTTGCCGTGACGGCAAGGTTAGGCTGAAAAGCTTTTGCATATCAGAGGCTAACACCTTTAACTCTGACCTTCAGTTTAACGAAAATGACGGATACACAGCCATTGAGCAGTACGAAAACAACCATAAGATGTGCCCTGCCACAGATATTTACGCCTTTTCTGCCTGCATATTCCGTGCGTTAGTAGGTCAAAATCCTCCTGACTCCAAGTCAAGAGAGGCTCACGACAAGCTGATGATACCTAACGCTATTGCTGAAAAAATACCTACTCATATTATCAAAGCCCTTGGTGGAGGACTTCAAATTTATCCTGAAAAAAGGACCCAGACCATTGAGGCGTTCCGTGAGCTGTTAAATGCAGCACCTGCCGTTGTGGCTGCTGCCGGTATTCAGCCTGACGCTCCTGAATCAGACCCTATTGAAGAGGAGGAGCATTACAGAGGATACCCCGGATATGACGATGTTCCACCTGAAAAGCCAAAGGGTGTTAAGGTGGCAATCGGTATTCTTATAATTTTAATTATCGCTGCATTAGCTGTTGGTGTTTATTTTATCCAGCACGGCAAAATTAACCCACAGCCCACTGAACCGTCAGAGGCTGTTACAAAGGCAACCTACACCGTGCCCGATTTTGCATCGGCAGGATATACCCAAAGCGATGTTCAAAACAACGGTGCATGGAACAAGCAGTTCAAGATTTCCTATGTGTCCGATTACTCAAAGGATGTGGAGGAAGGAATTATCTTTAAGCAGAGCATTGAGCCGGGCAAAACCGTTGACGAGGGAAGCGAAATTCTGCTTACCGTCAGCAAGGGTGTTAAGACCCAGCAGGTGCCTGATGTAGGTGGACTGACTCTTGAGGAGGCAAAGCGTGAATTAGAGAAATTGGGCTTTAAGGTTTCCTCCGTAGAGATTTACAACGAGGGTGGCTTCCCACCAAACACTGTTAGGGAGAATTACGGCATCACCCCTGCACCTAACGAGCAGGTGGCAGTAGGTGAGGAGATTATACTTCAGGTTTACGGTCAGGTGCAGGAAACAACATCTGCCCCCACAACCGAGGAATAAAGCAGTATCCTAATAAAAGCAAATAAAAATATGTGCGACAGAGTCGGTTATTGACTGCCCTCTGTCGCATTTTTTATTGCTTAAATCCTTTATTTTTTTAAGGATTTATGGTATAATATTATCAAATATTTTTATGAGGTTTTGTTATGAATTTATTGGTCATTGACGGCAACAGTATTGTTAACCGTGCCTTTTACGGAATAAAGCTGTTAACCACAAAAAGTGGGTGCTACACCAACGCAATTTACGGCTTTTTGAATATTTATCTTAAGCTCAAGGAGCTGTGCAATCCCGACTGTGTGGCAGTTGCTTTTGATGTTCACGCCCCTACCTTTCGTCACAAAATGTATGACGAATACAAAGCAGGCAGACACGCAATGCCTGATGAATTAAGACAGCAGATGCCTGTGCTTAAGGAGATGCTGACAAATTTGGGCATTGTTACTCTTGAGCGTGAGGGCTGGGAGGCAGACGATATTTTAGGTACTCTTGCCAATGCTTGCCGGCAAAAAGGCGACAAGTGCTTTATTGCCACAGGTGACCGTGACTCCTTACAGCTTGCCCACGGTGGCGTTAAGGTTTTGCTTGCCCGTACAAAAATGGGACAGGCTGTAACTGATGTTTACGACGAAAATGCTATTTTTGATGAATACGGCGTTACACCACAGGAGCTGATTCAGGTTAAGGCATTGCAGGGTGACAGCTCTGACAATATTCCCGGTGTGGCAGGTGTTGGCGCAAAGACTGCCCTTGACCTTATTCAGCGCTTTCACAGTATTGATAATATTTACGAAAATCTTGAGGAGCTTGATATTAAAGCAGGTGTTAAGGCAAAGCTTTCTGCCGACAGGGACAAGGCGTACCTTTCCCTTGATTTAGGCACAATTCGCACAGACGCTCCTGTTGATTTGAACATTGACGCCTACAAAATTCAATCGGGTGACCCACAAAAAGCAACATCACAGTTTGTTAAGCTTGAGCTTTACTCCCTTTTGCCCAAATTCAATCTTGACCCTAATTCAAGCACTGCCCCACAGGAGCAGGAGAAAAAGAGAGAAATCAGCAGGCTCACCTGTGTTGATGCAGATTATTTGCTGAAAAGATTAAAGGGAACAGACGCATATTTTTATCCCCAAATTATTGACGGCACAATTACCGATTTGTACTTCGCCTTTGGTGACGAGATTATTGTTATGCCGTCTGAAACACCTGAATACTCATATTTTGTCCGTAATTTTTTTGAGGACGAGAGCATTTGCAAGTATTCCTACAACACAAAGGAGCTGCACCGACTTGCCTGCAAGCAGGGCGTTGTGCTGAAAAATGTAGGTGGCGACCTTATGCTGTCGGCATATCTGCTAAGACCAAGTGACAGCAACTACGACATTGAGCATCTTTGCCTTGAGTACGCAGTTAATATTCCCGAATTTTTAAACACTCTTGGCGAAAAGGATATGACTGTATCTCTTGCGTCTGTTATTAAGCCCCTGTTTGAAAAAACCGACGCATTGATTGACCGGGCAGGAGAAAGAGAGCTGCTGACGGAAATCGAGCTGCCCCTATCTGCCGTGCTGGCAAAAATGGAGCAGGCAGGCTTTCAGGTAGATAAAGAGGGTATTGAGCAATTCGGCAAAAAATTAGGGCAGAGAATTGCACAGCTGACTGAGGAAATATATGACAGCGTGGGATATGAATTTAATATCAATTCGCCAAAGCAGCTTGGTGTTGCACTTTTTGAGGATTTGCAGTTACCCTGTAAAAAGAAAACAAAAACAGGCTATTCCACCAACGCAGAGGTGTTAGAGGGACTTGTGGGTATGCATCCCTGCATCACCCAAATTCTTGAGTATCGCTCACTGTCAAAGCTGAAATCTACCTACTGTGACGGCTTGTTAAAGGTGATTGAGCCTGACGGCAGAATACACACAAGATTTAATCAGGTAGAAACACGAACAGGCAGAATTTCGTCATTAGAGCCTAATTTACAAAATATTCCAATTAGAACAGAGCTTGGCAGAGAGATGCGCAGGTTCTTTATTGCAGGCGACGGCAAAAAGCTCATTGACGCCGATTACAGTCAAATTGAGCTTCGTGTACTGTCTGACCTTGCTAATGACCGGGTGATGATTAACGCCTTTAACAACGGCGACGACATTCACGCAATTACTGCCTCACAGGTGTTCAATATGCCCTTGATGATGGTTACACCTCAAATGCGAAGCAGGGCAAAGGCAGTTAACTTTGGTATCGTTTACGGCATCGGAGCCTTTTCGCTTGCAAAGGATATTGGTGTTACCAACAAGGAGGCAAAGCAGTATATTGACAATTACCTTGCCACATACAGTGGTGTTAACGCATATATGCAAAAAATGATTGAGCTTGCCAAGGACAAGGGATACAGCGAAACTCTGTTTAAAAGAAAAAGATATTTGCCGGAGCTGGCATCATCTAATCATATGCTGAGAGCCTTTGGGGAGAGAGTTGCAAGGAATATGCCTATTCAAGGCACGGCAGCCGATATTATTAAAATTGCAATGGTTAAGGTTGACAAACGCTTAACACAGGAGAATATGCGCTCGCACCTTATTCTTCAGGTTCACGACGAATTGATTGTTGAGTCCCCTGAGGAGGAGGCACAGCGTGCCCTTGAGATTGTTACAGAGGAAATGGAGAACGCCTGCAAAATGAAGGTTAGATTAAAGGCAGACGGCAAAATCGGTGACACCTGGTTTGACGCTCATTAAATTTTTTCAATTTTTTTGGTAATAATATTTTTAAATAACAATTTTTCATATTAGTATTGTTTGCTGATTTACTCATAATATTATTGCACCGAGTGCATAAGAAGAAAAGGAGAATATGTTAAAAAGGAGAATATGTTATGAGTAAAAAAACATCGGCAAATGTTATGAGAATTATGGGCGCAACGCTGGCTGTTTGCTCTGCAATGGCTATTGTGGGCTCATCAAAAACAAGCAACTGTACTGCAAAAAAGGCAATGAAAAACGCAATGAATAAAATGTCGGATATTGTGGATACAGTAACCTCCTTTAGGCAATAAATAGCAATGCGAACCGTGGTTCAAATTGGCTGATTTGCCCTTACTCTATGTTAAAAATACTCGGAATACATAAAGTATTCCTGCGTTTTTGTGCCTTGATTAAGAACAAATCAGCACAATTTGAACTCGCAGACCAAAAATGCATGCAGTAAAGATGAATTTTGGATTTTGAGATGGAAGCCTTGCTGACGCAAGGCAACAGCGAAAATTTCAAAAGTCGCTTTAATTCTGCATTTTTGGCAGGTTCGGATTACTCTTTATTGTCTAAGTGTAAAATTTTGCCACAAGTGTTGCGAAAATATTAAAAAAATCTGCCGAGAGGGCAACAGTCCTACTCGGCATAATGATTTATTGAATAATTACTCCGTTTTCAACAAGCAGTGCCACCAGCATTTTTGCTCTGCTGAAAAAAATTGGGATTTTTATAATCCCGTTATTTGTATGGAGTAAATAAAGCAAGCCTGATTTTTCTATATAATCAATTTGGTCAAATGCAGTAAAAATGCTTTTGCCAAACAATGTTATTATAATATTGTTTTTAGAAAAATCTATTGTTCCCTGTTTTTTGTCAACAGAAAAGGAGGGCACAATAGACAGACACAGCATCATAATTGCTGTTACCGTAAATATTGCCAAAATGGCACTGCTCTGCTTTTCTTCATTTATTACATTTGAAACAATAATTGCTCCACCGAAAAAGAACAAAAACGGCACAGGATATACCAACCAAGGCATACAAACCGTAAAGCAGCTTGATACACTGCATCTGTCAATAATCATTCTTTGTACTAAAACAAAAACGAGATTTGCAGTTGATGACGCAATGTAAAACAGCACTTCCTCCTGACGGTTAAAAAGCAAAACAAGTGTTAAGCCGATAGCAAAAATAATTACAAGGGGAATAACAAAGGACTTTTTCAGCTGTTTAAAATCCTTTGTGTCAAATTCGACAGTCACATCGTTTTTGTTGCCGTACAGAAATATGATAACACTGCAAAAAAATGTTGCAAAAAACATAATCAGTGACAGAATTATTAAATCATCGCCAACATTTTTGCCAAAGAAAAATTCGTTATAATTTAAGGCTATGTAGGGCACATATATTGCCAAGGAGCAAGCGTTAATAATATTAAGAGCCTTTATTACCTTCATAATTATCCTGCTGTTGGATAGTAGAATTCCATATCTACCATTTCTTTTTCTTTAATAGTTTTATATTTGTCCTGATAATAATTTTCCTGGTGGCAATCAAAGGTGCCGTCGGGAGCAATGTTTATTACCGTGCAGCCTCTTTGCCTGCCGTAGTTCTGAATATCCGAATAAGCAAGGTAGTCAATAGTAAGTCCGTAGGTTAATCTTATTCCCTTGTATTCGACAGAAAAGTTATTCAAATGGTCGTGACCACAGAACATTCCCTTTGTTGAGCCAAGCTCTAAAGCCTTATCAAAAAAGCCGTAGTTGTAAGCACTTGGATATACTATAATATCAACCTCACCGGCTTCGCCGTGCTTGTACTTAACATTTTCTGTATCCTGAAAGCGATTGTTTTTGTATTCATACCAAGCGTCCTGATATTCCTGTAACGGCATATGGAAAAATGCCAAGGATTTCGGCATAACATTATTGTTTGTTGCTTTAAGGCTGTTTAGTGTGTCCTCGTACCATTTAACCTGATTTTCGTGAATACAGTCATATTTCCACTTAACGCCTAAAATATCGCCGTCAACATAAGAGTGAGAGTCAAGAGTAAACAGGCTTTGCACAATTTCGCCCTTTGTGTTGATAACATTGATTACGGAATTGCAGTATCCGTCAACATTATCGGGACCTGTTTGCATAAGACAGTGGGGATAATCCTCGCTGCCGTAAACCTTGGCAATGCTTTCTCTTGAATAATAGGAGTATGCCTCTGTATCGTGGTTACCGAAGGCAAGAGTCCAATACACGCCTAATTGCTCCATAAGCTGTGCAAACATTTTTGCACTTGTTTTGTTATTGAATGTGCCTGCCTGAAAGGGTACAGGATAGGCGATATCACCTGTAACTACAACAAGGTCCGGCTTTTCCTCTGTCAGCATAGCAGCAACGGCATTTATAGCCATTGTGTCCTTGTCCTTACACAAAAATCCTGCGCCGATATGAACATCCGTTAATTGCACAACCTTAAAATCCTTGTCGGTAACAAAGCAGTAATAGCCGTCCTTGTCGGTAACGGGGGTCAGCTGCTCCTGATATTTTACAGGCTCAATGCTTTCAATAAATTCCTTGTTCTTTTTTATTCCAAGCAGTGAATCGCAGGCAAGAATACCACAGATAATTCCTAAAACCAATACAATGATTAAAATTGCATACAAGGCTATTTTTAATTTTTGCTTTGCAGTTCTTTTTTCTTTAATTTTTTCTTTCATATGTATCCTCTCCTATATGAACAAGCAAAATAAATCCGTTAGAAAAGCTTGCTCGGCTTAAATTTAATTATATCATAAAATACAAATAATATATATTCACAAGTTGCACAAAATAAAAGTGGTGATTTTATGGAATTTGTTTATGTAATTGTGCTTTCACTTGGTTCAATACTTGTACTTTTTGTGCTGACAAAAATTATGGGATACAGACAAATCAGCGAGATGAGTTTTTTTGACTATATTATCGGAATTTCGATAGGCTCTATCGCAGCAGAAATGGCAACAAATGTTGATTTAGAGTGGTGGAAGGGTGTATTGGCAATGACTATCTACGGTGGCGCTGGCTTTTTACTGTCCCTTGTTACACAAAAAAGTATTCGTGCAAGGAAGTTTATTTCGGGTCAGCCTATTGTTTTGATGGAAAATGGAAAAATTATCAAAAAAAACTTAAACAAGGCAAGATTGGAAATTAACGATTTGCTGACCAGTGCCAGAGGGAACGGATATTTTAATTTGGCAGATATTGATTTTGCAATAATGGAAACCACAGGCAAAATCAGCTTTGCCCCTGTGTCAGGCAAAAGACAGCTAAACCCACAGGATTTTAATTTTACACCTCAAAGGGAGGGTCTGTATATAAATGTAATAGTTGACGGAAAAATTATGGAGGAGGATTTGAAAAAATCCGGTATAACTCTTAATGAGCTGAAAAGGAAGTTAAAATCACAGGGCAAAAAACCCCAGGACATCATACTTGCAACAGTTGACATAAATAAATCCTTGACAATTTTTGAAAAGTAGTGTATCATACTCATATGAACAATTATTCATATGAGGTAAATATATGGACAGTAGTATAATTTACAACGACGAGCTTGTTTATGATGTTGCAGATTTATTCAAGGTTTTCTCCGACTCAACAAGAGTCAGGATACTTGCAGCACTGTTTGACGGCGAAATGTGTGTGGGTGATATTGCACAAAAGCTTGATATGAGTCAAACTGCAATTTCACATCAGCTTCGTGTGTTAAAGCAAAATCATTTGATTAAGTACAGGCGTCAGGGCAAAAGCATAATTTATTGCCTTGCCGACGACCATGTTAAAACTATTATTGACAACGCATTAGTTCATTTGGAGGAATAGGTATGGAAGAAAAGCATCAGCATTGTGATTGCTGTGAGGAGCATTCACATAATCATTCAAAGCACAACGACTGTGGGTGTGGCTGCGGTCACGACCACCATCACCAAGAATTAGATAAAAAGGATTTTGCCTTTAAGATGATATTCGGTGGAATACTCTTTGTTGCAGGCTACATAATGAGCGAGCTTACAGAAAAGGGCTTGGCAAGCATACCCGATTTTGTATTTTTAATTTGCTTTGGTATTGCATATCTGCTTGTAGGCTTTAATATTATCAAAGAGGCAGTAGAGGGCATTATTCACGGAGATATTTTTAACGAGAACTTTTTAATGACAATAGCGTCAATAGGCGCCTTTGCAGTAGGTGAATATTCTGAGGGATGTGCCGTTGTGTTCCTGTTTACAATCGGCGAGTTTTTGCAGAGCCTTGCTGTTTCACGCAGCAGAAAGTCAATTCGCAATATGCTGGAGATGAAGCCACAGCTCATTACTGTTGTTCGTGAAGATAAGGAGTTTGAGGTGTCACCGGAGGATGTTAAAATCGGCGACATTATGATTGTTAAGCCCGGCGAAAAAATCCACATTGACTCTGTGATAACAGAAGGCTGTGTTCAGCTTGATATGAAGGCACTGACCGGTGAGTCAATACCCGTGTCAAGGACAGTAGGTGAAGAGGTGCTGGCAGGCTCAGTTAATGTGGACGGCGCTATTAAAATCAAAGCGACAAAGGAATACAAGGACTCAACCGTTTCAAGAATACTTGATATGATTGAGGACGCTGAGGATAAAAAGAGTAATGCTGAGCAATTTATCAGGAGATTTGCAAGAATTTATACTCCTATTGTTTGCTTGGTAGCATTGGGAATTATTCTTATCCCACCTATTTTCCTTAACGGTGAGTGGAAGGAGTGGATATACCGTGGACTTTCTGCCCTTGTTGTGTCCTGCCCCTGTGCACTTGTAATTTCAATCCCGTTGAGCTTTTTCGGTGGTATTGGTGCCTGCTCAAAGGAGGGCATACTTGTTAAGGGAGGCAATTACCTTGAGATGCTTGCCAAGGCAGATACAGGTGTTTTTGACAAAACAGGAACTATTACCAGTGGCAAGTTTGAGTATGTAAGCTGCGAGTGCTACCACTGTCATTGCAGCGACAATAATCATAGAGAATTGCTGAAGATTATTGCTGCCTGTGAGCGTTATTCAACACATCCCTTGGCAAAATCAATCAGCCTTGCCTTCGGCCATTACGCAGACGATTGTGTTGTGGAAAATGCAAGAAATTATCCGGGATTGGGTGTTTCTGCCGTAGTTGACGGTGTTAAGTATTATGTGGGCAACGAAAAGCTTATGCAGGATATTGGCGTAGATTTTACCGAAACAAAATGTATCGGTACGGCAGTATATTGTGCTACTGAAAAAGAATTTAAGGGCGACATTGTTTTTGCAGATATTATTAAGCAGGACAGCAAGGACGCCATTGCAAATCTTCATAAAATGGGTATAGAGAATACGGTTATGCTTACAGGTGACAAGGAGCCTATCGCAAAGGATATTGCTCAAAAAGCAGGAATTGATACTGTTTACGCAAGACTTATGCCGGAGCAAAAGGTAGAAAAGGTTAAGGAGCTTCAGCAGCAGGGCAAGGTTGTCCTTTATACAGGCGACGGAATAAATGATGCACCTGTTCTTGCGCAGGCAGACTTAGGTATTGCTATGGGTGGTGTTGGCTCCGATGTAGCTATTGAAGCGTCCGATATGGTAATTATGGGTGATAATCTGTCAAAAATCCCACTTGGCAGGAGAATTGCGAAAAAGACAATCGGCATTGTTTACCAAAATATAATCTTTTCATTGCTGGTTAAGGTGCTGATAATTATTGGCTGTGCCGTGGGCATATTTGACGAAAATGCAATGTGGCTTGCCGTGTTCGGTGATGTGGGTGTTTGCCTAATCGCCATTGCAAATTCAATGCGTACAATGATTGTAAAAAGAAAATAATACACAAAAAGGCACATTGAACCATTATGGTTCAATGTGCTTTTTTAATAAGTGTTATTCGCAAATCAAAAGACCATAGCCCTTGTTTCTGCTGTAAACAATTTTTGTTTCGCCGTCAAGACCAAGGTAAACGAAGAAGCTGTGACCCAGCATTTCCATTTGAACGATTGCCTCGTCGTCTGTCATCATTTGGGGAGAAATTGTTTTTCTCCTTTTTATTTCGATAGAAGCCTCATCAAATTGGTCAAAGTCCTCCATTTTTACCTCGTCATCAAGAGGAGCAAAGGCTTCGGCAATCTCGTCGATTCCACCCTTTCTCTTTTTGTCAATAAGGTGAGTTTTCAGCTTTCTGACCTTTCTTTTAAGGTCGTCAACTGCCATATCAATTACAGGCTCAATTCTGTCTGCCTGTGCCTCACCACGAATAAAGGAGCCGATGTTAATTACCGTAATATCGCATTTATATCCGTCCTTCAATTTTGAAAGAGTTACATCAAACGATGCTGTTTTGGGAAGCATTTTTTCAATTCTCTGCAATTCCTTGTCAATGCCGTCCTTTGTTCCTTGCTTTAATTCAAAGCCTCGTGCCGTAATGTTAATCATAGTGTTAACCTTACCTTTCTATGATAATCAGGTTTCCCTGTAACTTAATTATACACCCTTTTAAAAATAATAAACAGTATTTACTTTTTCGGTGAACTTTGGTATAATATTACAGTCACAAAAATATTAAAGCGATAGGGGCATAACGGAATGCCTGCTATCGCTTTTTTGTTTGCTATTTGAACCTGTATCCTCTGCCCCAAACGGTCTTAACATAATCTGCATTGCTGCTTGCCTCACGGAGCTTTTCTCTCAAACGGTTAATGTGCACCGTCAGCGTGGAGGTGTCACCTAATGATTCATAGCCCCACACCTTTTCAAACAGCTCCTCCTTGCCGAATATTATGTCAGGGTTAGAGGCAAGAATGAACAGCACATCAAATTCCTTTTTTGTAAGTGTAACATTTTTACCGTCAAGCTTAACCTCGCCGGAGTCGTTGTTAAGCCACAAATCGTCAATCTGCAATATTCCGTCGTTTTTTTGCAATGGGTTAGTCAGCCTACGGTATCTGCTGATGTGTGCCTTAACCCTTGCCACCAGCTCACCGGGGGAAAAGGGCTTAACAATATAATCGTCTGCACCAAAGCCAAGTCCGTTGATTTTGTCCAAATCCTCTTTTTTTGCACTGACAAGAATAATGGGAATATCCTTTTTTTCTCTTATTGCCCTGCAAACCTGAAAGCCGTCTGCCTTTGGCAGCATAATATCAAGTAGAATTAGGTCGTATTCGCCGTTTAATGCCTTTTCCAATCCCACCTCACCGTCACAGGCAAAGTCGGTTTCATAATCGGCAGCAACAAGATAGTCGCTTTCAAGCTGGCGTATATTTTCGTCATCCTCAATAATTAAAATTCTGTTCAATCAGTTAGCCTCCTTTTTAGGCAGAGATATGAATATTGACAAGCCGTTACCCTCACTGCTTCTTGCCCAAATAGAGCCTTGGTGAAGCTCAACAATTTGCTTGCACACGGCAAGACCCAGTCCGGAGCCTTGTGAAACTCTTGTTCTGGCAGGGTCGGCACGGTACATTGTGTCAAATATTTTCGGCAGACTTTCCTTATCTACACCGATTCCGTTGTCGGATATTTCGATAATAACAGTATGCTCGTATTCGTCGATTGTAATTGTAACCTTGCCCTTGACATCATCTCTTGCATACTTAATGCTGTTTGAAATAATATTGCTGATAACTCGTGA
>CAMFYM010000043.1 GCA_946002045.1 uncultured Clostridia bacterium
ACCTAAGCCTTCGTCGGCAGCGTCAGATGTGTATAAGAGACAGGTCAAGGACTTCTTATAAACCCTTAACACCAAATAAGACGACAATCCTATTATAACTGCACCCAATAATGATACGGCACCCAGCATACCTCTTACTGCAACAACTATTGCATTTGAATACAGCTCAGGCGTAATGAGTGGGTGAATGTTAACAGTTAACAGCAGGCATATTATTCCTGTAAGCACCATTGCCAAGCCTATTGACGAAAGTGCACCACAGGTAACCATTTTAACATCCTTCTTTTTGCTGAAAAGGAATACTAAAGGCGCATAGGCAACTGCTATTGCCAGCAGGCCTGTTGACGAAAATTTGCCGTAGCTTGACTTAACCTGATTTAAAAATTCCTTAGCCTGTGTAGGCTCCTTAATACCAAAGCTGTCCGAATATGCCTGAGCAGCACTAACGGCTGTGTTATGTATCATATCCTTGCTGTATTTCATTGAATTACCGTCAAGGTATTCCTTGCACAGATTTTCAAACTGCTCCACAATATCCTCGTTATAAAAGGTTGTGCTGTTGTTCCTAAAAAGTCGTTGCACGGCAGATTCAGCCGACGGAGCATTGTTATCAAGAATTGTTGTAAACACCTGTGCAGGTATATTGCTCTTTGCTGCCACCACCTGAATTTGTGCTTCAAAGTTTTCCTTTGTTTTGCTTACAACAGCTTTTGAGGCAAAAACCTTTGCCATATATTGTTCATTACACAGGGTGCATCTGACAGCCTGTGCGCCGAAAAATAACAATCCACCTGCTGCAATGATTACGGTTAAAACAGCAGCAAGAATTGTTCTTCCTTTACCAAAGGTCATATTTGCACCTCCTACGGATTGATTTTAACGCCACCGGTCATTTCACAAACTGCTACAAAGTAATTGTTAGAAATGCCACTGCTTTTTGTACTGTCGCAATAAATAAGCATAGCCCTGCCGATACCGTCTGCCAGTGCTTTAATATTTTCCTCACCGTCAACATAATAAGTGTCAATCACCTGATATTCACATTTGCCGTATATTGTATCTACTGTCACAACATCCTCTGCTTCAAGGGATTTTACCACCAAATTATCAGACTTATAGCAGGACAGAATTGACACACCCACCTCACCGGGCAGCTTTCCGTTTTCAGCCACATTGCACTTGCCTATGGCATTAAACGGATTTGCGTCATAAATAAGCTCTAACGACTCACTGTTTATATTGATTTTGCCAATAATTGTATTTGATGTAATTAGAGGCAATTCGCTTTTGATGATTTCGTTTTTATTCAGCATCGCATTTTCGGCAACAATCACATCTTCCATGTCATAGTCGGCAAAAACAGACTGCTTGTTATCAAAAGGGAACGAATTATCAAACCGACTGAACACGGCAAAAAACAACACTGTTGCTAACAGAGCTGCGATTGCAGGAATTACGGCTGCAAATTTGACAAATTTCTTTTGAGAATGATTCATATTTAATCAACCTTTTCGGTATTTGGTATTTATTATATGTTATCTGCCCTGGGACTGAAGTGCATTTTGCAATGCATTGTTCTTTTTCTTCGGCTTATAGGCAGGAGGATTTTTAAGCTGCTTTGTGAATTTGTTTTCCTTCCTTAAAAGCTTGTTGATTTCGTGAACGGGGCCTGACATATATTCGGACATATATTTGTCTGCTGTTGCCAAAAGCTCCTTATCATTTTTCATTGCACCAAGGATTGTTACGCCGATAATATCCTGCACCTCATTTGTGCCATCCTCATAAATTTCGTTAAGCATTTTAAAAAGCTTTTTACATTCGGCGTCATTGCCCCTTGCAATAATATCAATTACCTTTTTTGTGCCGATTTCGGTAAAGAAGGTTTCAGGCAAAAATTCGCCGTACTTGGCAATATTCTCCTTAATATCGTCCTTTGTTTCAGGGAACATTACGCCAAAGCGATTAGCAAGGGAGTCGGAATCATAGCTGATAACACCGTTCTTTGCCTTCGTTCTTGAAACAGCCTTTGGCATCTTAATTTTATCAATGTCAACCTTTTTCCTTGCGTTATAGAGTGACTTGATTTCGTCCTCGATTTCATTGGCAAGTGATTTTGCGTCACGCTCATCATATGATTGTGTATCAAAAAGGCTTTTTGAAATTGTGTTAAACTCGCCCTGATTTTTTTCGTCCTCACACTCAAAGGACATAATTCCGTTGTCCCTGTCATACGCTACCTTGTATTCACCCTTTTCACCTGAAAAGGTAATACCGTTTTCTTCCTGTGACTGCTTTTTAAAGCCTAATTCTGTATTTGTATTCTCTAACTGTTTTTCTATAATTTTGAATACCTCGTTAATTTCCATAGCTATCTCCATTCGGTTTTTATGGGCACAGTATTATATATTAACATACCCTATTTTGTTATTATAACACCCCTGTATGCATTTGTCACTAAATTTTTATTTATTATTTTATTGTGTTGATTATTTTGTAATGATATGATACAATATTATGAATAATTTTTAGGAGCTGATAATCCTATGGAAAACAAAATAACATTAGGCATTATTTTTGGTGGCGTATCATCTGAGCATGATATTAGCTGTATTTCCGCAAAGGGTATTATTTCAAATCTTGACTTTAACAAGTACAATGTTGTACTTTTAGGAATAACAAAGCAGGGCAAGTGGTACATCTTTAACGATGATATTAACCTTTTACCTGAGGATAAATGGCTCACATCAAAAAGCCTTATACCTGCATTTATTTCACCTGATGCGGATATTCACGGCATCGTTACATCAAGGGGCGAGATAATAAGGCTTGATGCCGTGTTCCCTGTTCTTCACGGTAAAAACGGTGAGGACGGCACAATTCAGGGGCTTTTCCAATTAGCTCAAATCCCATTTGTTGGCTGTGACGCCACATCATCAGGTGTTTGTATGGATAAAGCAGTGACCAACGCCGTTGCAGACGCCTTTGGTATTGAGCAGGCAAAATGGTGTGCAATCAACCAATATGAATATACTGAAAACGGCGACGCTATGCTTGATGATGCTATTGAAAAATTAGGATTTCCTATTTTTGTTAAGCCGGCAAATGCAGGCTCCTCCGTAGGAATATCAAAGGCACACAACAAGGATGAGCTTGTTAAAGCAATGGAGATTGCTTTGAAGGAGGACAAAAAGGCTGTTCTTGAGGAATTCATTGACGGCTTTGAGGTTGAGTGTGCCGTTATGGGCAACAACAGGCCTGTTGCAGCCGAGGTTGGTCAAATTATTGCTGCTGCAGAATTTTACGACTTTGATGCAAAATACAACAATCCTCAATCAGAGCTTCACATCCCTGCCGAGATACCGGAGGAGAAAAGAAATCAAGTCAGAGAATATGCTATCAAGGCATACAAGGCACTTAGCTGTGAGGGTATGGCTCGTGTTGACTTTTTCGTTACAAGGGACGACGGCAGAGTTCTGCTTAATGAGGTTAACACAATACCGGGTCAAACACCGATAAGTATGTACCCAAAGCTTTTTGAAGCAATAGGAGTTCCATATTCAGAGCTTATTGACAGGCTTATATCCCTTGCTCTTGAACGAGGTGGAAAAATTTAAAAATTACTAACGGACTGATTTATGAACAAGATAGTTTTAGAAATTACAGGCACTCAAAGAATAGACAGGCAAAAGGATAAAATTGAAATGGCAACCGTAGGCACCATTGAGGAGGACGCCGACGCTTATATTGTGAAATACACTGAGGAGCAGGAGCCTCCCATGGCAGCAACTGATGTTTGCGTAAAAATCTACAAAAATGAAAAGACTGTGGAAATGACTCGTTCAGGTTCATTTGGCTCGTTTTTAATAATTGAAAAATCCAAAAGGAATTTGTGCAGGTACGGTACTGAATACGGTGATATACTTATGGGTATTTCCGGTCGCAATATTGAGATTGAACACGGTGACGGAAAGGGCTGCTTTAGCTTTTCGTACGATATTGATATTAACGGTGCCCTTGCCTCAAAAAATGAATTGAAAATGGAATTCAAAAATAATCAGGAGTAGCATAATGTCAAAAATAGTTAAGGAAACAGAAAATCAATTAAAGCAAATTCTTATAGATGCAGTTAATTCGGCAATAGATGCAGGAGAATTGCCACAGGCAGATATGCCTCAATTTATCGTTGAGGTGCCTGCCAACAAGTCAAACGGTGATTTTTCGTCAAACATTGCAATGGCAGGTGCAAGGAGCTTCAAAAAAGCACCCAATATGATTGCCCAAAGCATTGTAAAACACATTGATTTATCAGCAACACTTTTTGATAGAGTTGAAATTGCAGGACCGGGATTTTTAAATTTCTTCCTGTCACAAAAATATTACAGCGAAATTCTTAAGGATGTTTTTGCCTGTGGTGATGACTACGGCAAATCCGATTACGGTCAGGGTAAAAAAGTGCTGGTGGAATTTGTTTCTGCAAATCCCACAGGTCCTATGCACATAGGCAATGCCCGTGGTGGCGCTATCGGCGACTGTCTTGCATCTGTTCTTGATTGGGCAGGATTTGATGTCAGCCGTGAGTTTTATGTTAACGATGCCGGTAATCAGGTGGAAAAATTTGCCACATCACTTGAGGTTAGATACCTTCAGCACTTTGTGGACGGTGTTGAAATGCCTGAGGATGCATACCACGGTGCAGATATTACCGAGCATGCCGAAAACTTCATAAAAGAGGTTGGCGACAAATATGTTGACGCCCCTGCTGACGAAAGAAGGAAGGCACTTGTTAACTATGCACTGCCAAAGAATATTGCAGGTCTTGAAAGAGATTTGGGCAGATACAGAATTACTTATGATAATTGGTTTAGGGAGTCAACACTCCATAATGACGGCTCTGTTGAAAAGGTTATTTCTGCACTTAAGGAGCGTGGCGTAACCTATGAGCAGGACGGTGCATTATGGTTCAAGGCGTCTGAATTTGGCAATGATAAGGATATAGTTCTTATCCGTGCAAACGGTTTACCCACATATATTGTTCCGGATATTGCATATCATTATAACAAGCTTGTTACCCGTGGATATGACAAGGCCATTGATGTTTTAGGTGCAGACCACCACGGCTATATTCCAAGGATGAAGGCTGCATTAACAGCGCTTGGTCTTGATGCCGACAGGCTTGATATTGTAATTATGCAGATGGTAAGACTTGTTCGTGAGGGAGAAACCATCAAGCTTTCAAAGCGTTCAGGTAAGGCAATTACTCTTAATACACTTATTGACGAGGTTCCCCTTGACGCAGCAAGATTTTTCTTTAATCTTCGTGAGCCTAATTCTCACTTTGATTTTGATTTGGAGCTTGCTGCAAAAAAATCAAGCGAAAATCCTGTGTACTATGTTCAATATGCCCACGCCCGTATTTGCTCTATTGTTAAAAAGGCACAGGAGCAAGGCATTGAGCTTCGTACTCCTACCGACGATGAGCTTATGCTCCTTAACAGCGACGAGGAAAAGGAGCTTATCCGTCATTTGTCTGCCTTAACCGGAGAAATCGTTGCTGCTGCAAAGGCGTATGACCCTGCAAAAATCACTCACTATGTTGTTGAGCTAGCAACTCTTTTCCATAAATTTTATAATGCACACAGAGTTATGGGTGAGGAAGAGGGCTTAATGCAGGCAAGATTATATCTTTGCATTGCAGTTAGAGATACAATAAAGAATATTTTGACAATGTTAAAAATTACCACACCAGAGGTAATGTAAGCGAGGAGCAAAATGGCACAAATAAAAAGCAAGGTGCTTCACAGAGTCGGCGACAGGCTCTTTAAGTACATTTACAAAAACCCACAAAAAAATATGCTTAAGCTCGTTAAGCTGGGAAAGCTTTTTGCAGGCAAAATGTACCCTGAAAGTACATTTACCAAGCCTATTGAAATCATTTCCGACGAAAGCAATATTTGGCACGACTTCCTGTTTAGAGGTATAGAGGAGATTGACCCGGATTTTTTGCGTAAGGCTGTGCTGACCTTTGGCATTGATTTAGGTCTTATAGGCACCTCTACTCTTAGGCACAAGCGTGATGTTGAGCATTGTAATATTCCGTGGGTTGTGCTAATGGACCCAACATCTGCCTGCAATATGAAGTGCAAGGGCTGTTGGTCTGCCGAATACGGTCATCACTCAAATCTTACTCTTGATGATATGAGGAAGGTTGTTAGAGAAAGTAAGGAGCTGGGCACCCACTTTTTTATGTTTACAGGTGGCGAGCCTCTAATCAGGAAAAACGATATTCTCACCCTTGCAAGAGAGAATAGTGATTGCATCTTCCTTTCCTTTACAAACGGCACTCTTGTTGATGACAAATTCTGTGAGGATATGAAGGAATGTGGCAACCTTGCATTAGCCCTTTCTATTGAAGGCAGTGAGGAAACTAACGACAGTCGCCGTGGTGACGGTGCATACCAAAGAACATTTAAAGCAATGCAATTACTGAAAGAGCACAAGTGCCTTTTTGGTATTTCTGTTTGCTACACAAGTGTTAACTACAAGGCTGTTACATCTGACGAATTCTATGACCTGATGATAGAAAACGGTGCAAGATATGCATGGTACTTCCACTATATGCCTGTTGGCAGTAATGCCGACAAGAGCCTGCTTTTAACACCGGAGCAACGAGAGCATGTTTACCGTGCAATCCGTGAAAAAAGAGATGCAAAAAAAGGCAAGCCCATATTTACCGTTGATTTCCAAAATGATGCTGAATTTGTGGGTGGCTGTATTGCCGGTGGCAGAAACTATTTTCACATCAACTCCGAGGGTGATGTTGAGCCCTGCGTATTTATTCATTATTCCGACTCTAACATTAGGGAAAAGACAATCCTTGAATGCTTAAAATCGCCATTATTCAAGGAATACTACAAGGGTCAGCCCTTTAACGATAATATGCTTCGTCCCTGCCCTATGCTTGAAAATCCACAGGCATTAAGGCATATTGTTAAAAAATCAGGTGCTAAATCAACTAACCTTATTAAAGAGGAAAGCGCAGAGGAGCTTTGCTCAAAATGTGATGATTACGCAAAAATGTGGGCACCAAAGGCAAAGGAAATTTGGGAGGAAAAGGAAAGATTTAAGCCCTTTACACAATATTACCGTGACACTCCCGAGGGTATTGCAGAGCAAAAAGGCAAATAATCATTTTATCAGTGCGACAAAGGTCAATCCCTGTCGCACTATTCTTTTATCCAAAAATTGACTTTTTTTCGTCAATAATGTATAATATCATTATCATAAGGGGTGAAAATTATGTTAAAAAAATTATCTAAAAGCAAAATATATTGCCTTATCAGTGTTGCAATTATTTTCGGCTCATACATAATTCAAAAGTTCCTTCATGTTTATTTTGACATAACAAGGACTTTTGCTTTAGTTGAAGCACTCGTTTTCAGCGTTTTAACCTTAGCTGTTATCTTTATTTTGTCAAAATCCAAGGAAACCTTTTATTCAATACTGACTGCAATATTTGGATTTAGAATGATGCCACCGATAATTAAACAGTTAGGCACTCTTGCTCCAGAGGCAAACATCGTTTATATCCTTGTGCAAAAATTTTCTTTAATTATTTTTGCGCTTGCAATATATAAATTCTACAAGGAACAGGTTAAGCCAAGACCGATTAACGCATTTCCTATTCTTTGCACTATGACGGTCGTTCCGTTTTTTACAGAAGTACAGGACCAGCTGACACCTTATATTGCACAGGCTACTAAGGGGAATATGCTTTATATTTATTTCTCCGGCTTTGCTTTATATACCATTGCACTGATAATTCTTTTATTTGTTGCAGTTAGGTCAAATCCAATAAGTGCAAGAATCGTTATTGATTATGAATTAGTGGCACTTTTGCTTAACATTTGCAGGCGTGGTGCTGTGGTTGTAATTTTCCTTTCACAAAATCAACATGTTAGCAAGAGCTATTACTGCTGGATGGCAATTTCGGCATTCTTCTTTGTAATATTTGCTGTTTTAAGAAAGAAAAAGTTGGAACCAAAGCAATCATAAATCAATCATAAACAAAAAGGGCTGTTCACATTATTTTGTGAACAGCCCTTCAGCGTGTAGAAAAAGTTTAAATACAGATTTCTACACGCTGTTAGACTTCGAGAAATGGAGATGAATTTCGTTTTCTTGCGAGTGGGAGCTGTACGATGGTACTGCCCCCGAGCAAAAAACGAAAAGTGCCTAAAGGCGACTTGGATTCGATGTCCAAGTCGCCTTTCATAATGCTGATTGGTATAAATTTTGTAAAAAGCAAAAAGTAGTCCGTCAACAAAAAGGATAAAACCATATTATACTTAGGCACGGTTCAGCCCATTTATCGACAGTCTAAAGCCTGTGTTAAGCTGACATTATTGAATTTGTAATCCTCAATACTTGGGTTAACAGCGTGACCGTTGAAGCGTACTAATTCCAAATTCTCCACATTTTCTGCATCAATGGCGTGCTTGTAGCTATCGCAAACTATTCCCCAACGGGTCTTGGTTTTTTCAATTCTGATATTCTTTGCATAACGAATAAAGAAGGCAGAATTATCGTATTCCTCCACACCCCAATCAAGACAGGGACGCAGGTCATAAACGCCACAGCCCCACTTGCTTGTTTTTGTTAATTCAATACGGCAATTCTCAAAGGACACATCCTCAATAATATTATCTGTATTACCGTGAATAAGAACACCGTTTTCTCCCTTGGCAGTAATGTTGAAGAAGCGAATATTCTTGATTGTACCACTTTTAGTATTCTCGTCACGGTTAAAGGTGGTAATAACAATAGGCTCGGCAGTGCCCCACCAATCAGGGCAAAAGCGCCTTGTTTCAATAATGATATTTTGGTATGTTACATTTTCAACACAGCCACCGTCACGAATTTGGATTGAAAGTCCTCTGTTTGATTTGCTGATAATACAGTTTGAAACAACTACATTTTTAAAATTACCAACACCCTCTGTACCGATTTTTATTGCAGCCGAGGTTGAAACAAGAGTACAGCCGTCAATAATAATATTTTCGCAATTACCGTATTCCGAATTACCCTTTGATGCCTTAAGGCATATGCAGTCATCGGCACAGGTGATATGACAGCCCAGTATCCTTACATTTGAGCAATGGTCGGGGTCAATGCCGTCGCTGTTGGCTACATCAAGGTCATTGAGTATTCTTATTTTATCAATGAGTACATCATCGCAGCCTGCCGGATGAAGTGTCCAGAATGGAGCATCAATAACCCTAAAATCCTTAAAGGTAATATGATTGCTTTTTTCAATATAAATAGCAGTTGGGCGTGGGTAGAAATCGCCTGTTACATAGTACCTATCCTTTCTTTGAACAAAGGCATGGCCGTTGGCATCAATCGTGCCCTCTCCACTGATTGTTGCATTATCTGCCTCATATCCGTAAATAAATACAAAGCTGGGCTTGCCTGTAACAGGATTGCCTATCAACGCTGTTTTTGGATCGTTTATAAGCTTGTTAGGACGGATGTAGCCGTCAATATTATTTGTTGCCTTCAGCACGGCTCCCTTTTGAATATGCAAATCCACATTTGCCTTTATTCTAATTGACTCGGAATAATAGGTTCTGCCACTTGGCAATACTACCTGACCACCACCGTTTTTTGCACAATCATCAATAGCGTGTTGAATTGCAAAGGCATCATTGCTTACTCCGTCGCCCTTTGCACCGTATTGAACAACATTATATATCTTCATAGGCTTGGCTCCTATCTTTATTATTATTATAATGATAGCATAAAGAACAAATCATTACAACGATAATAATGTTAATATTTAAAAGTATTCGCTGATAGGATAATTATTTCATTGACAATAACTTTTACTTATAATATAATTAGTGTTGGGCGACAGCGTAGATTTTTTGCTGGGCCTTAATTTTTCGTTTTAGGAGTTATTACAATGGTTAGAGCAATCGTAGGTGCAAACTGGGGTGACGAGGGCAAGGGCAAAATCACAGATATGTTTGCCGGTCAAAGCGATATTGTTATTCGTTTTCAGGGTGGTGCCAATGCCGGTCATACAATTATTAACGAGCACGGCAGATTTGCATTTCACCTTATGCCGTCAGGTGTTTGTCATCAGCACACAACCTGTATTATCGGCAACGGTGTTGCACTTGATATAAATAAATTTATTAACGAGCTTGAGGATGTTAAAAAGGCAGGACTTAATCCTAACCTTCTTGTCAGCGACAGGGCACAAATCCTTATGCCGTACCACATTAAGCTTGATGAATACGAGGAGGAGAGATTAGGCAAAAACGCATTCGGCTCAACAAAATCAGGTATTGCCCCCTTCTTCAGCGATAAATATGCTAAAATCGGTATTCAGGTTAACGAGCTTTTTGACGAGGAAACACTCCGTGCAAAGCTTAAGAATATCTGCACACTTAAAAATCTTACATTAGAGCATGTTTACCACAAGCCTTTGTTGGACGAGCAGGAGCTGTTTGACACCTGTATGCAGTATAAAGAGAAGATTGCACCTTATGTATGCGACACTCATACATACCTTATGAACGCAATTAAGGAGGGTAAAAACATTTTGCTTGAGGGTCAGCTGGGTACTCTCAAGGACCCTGACTTCGGTATTTATCCAATGGTAACCTCCTCCTCTACTCTTGCAGGCTACGGTGCAGTTGGCGCAGGTATTCCACCACACAGCATTGAGGATATTGTAGTTGTTACAAAGGCATATTCATCAGCAGTTGGTGCAGGTGAATTTGTGTCTGAAATCCTTGACGAGGATGAGGCACAGGAGCTTCGTATCCACGGTGGTGACAAGGGCGAATTTGGTGCTACCACCGGCAGACCAAGGCGTGTTGGTTGGTTTGACTGTGTGGCTACTCGCTACGGCGTTGCCTGCCAGGGTGCAACTCAGGTTGTTATGACAGCCCTTGACTGCCTTTCATATCTTGAGGAAATTAAAATTTGCACAGGCTACGAGGTTGACGGAGAAATTATTAAGGATTTCCCTACAACTCCTATTCTAAAAAAATGTAAGCCTGTACTCAAAACAATGAAGGGCTGGCATTGTGATATTCGTGGTATTAGGAATTACGACGAGCTGCCACAGGAAACAAAGGATTATGTTGAGTTTATCGAAGGTGAGCTTGGCTACCCAATCACAATGGTTTCCAACGGTCCTGAGCGTGAGGCAATAATTTACAGAAATAAATAAAAATTTTCACCACCGATAATTCGGTGGTGACAGCGTGTAGAAAAAGTCTAATTACAGATTTCTACACGCTGGCAGACTTCGAGAAATGGAGCTGAATTTCGTTTTCTTGCGAGTGGGTGCCGTACGGTGGTACTGCCCCCGAGCAAAAAACGGAAAGTGCCAAAAGGCGACTTGGATTCGATGTCCAAGTCGCCTTTCATAATGCTGATTGATATAAATTTTGTAAAAAGCAAAAAGTAGTCCGTCAACAAAAAGGATAAAACCATATTATACTTAGGCACGGTTCAGCCCATTTATCGACAGTCTATCACCACCGATAAATTCGGTGGTGTTTTTTTGTTCCTATT
>CAMFYM010000044.1 GCA_946002045.1 uncultured Clostridia bacterium
CACCCGGCTATTGTGGAGAGATTATCCGTCTTTTTTATGCAGAGGATTTAAGCTTTGGCAATCAGGAATTAGATGATGACGAATATTTAGATGTAGTAAAAATGCCCTTTGCCGATTGTGTGGCAAAAATTATGAGTGGCGAAATTAAGGATGCAAAAACAATTTGTGCAATACTTAAGCTTAAGGAATTAAAAAAATTATGACGGCTTATCTTGATAATTCTGCAACAACAAAGCCTTGTGATGAGTGTGTTAGTGCTGTTACAAATATGCTGACAAATGATTGGGGCAACCCTTCAAGCCTTCATAATCTCGGAATAGATGCTATGAAGCAGATTATTATTTCAAGAACGGCTATTGCTCAATCATTAGGTGTCAGCAGGGAGGAAATTATTTTTACATCCGGTGGCACAGAGGCAAACAACATTGCTTTGTTTGGTGCAGTTAAGGCGAAAAAAAGACTTGGTAAAAGGATTGTTACTACTGCCATTGAGCACGAAAGCGTGCTTCAGTCAGCCCAACAGCTTGAAAGGGAGGGCTTTGAGGTTATTTACCTTATGCCTGACAAATTCGGCAATATTACAAAGCAGCAGCTTTTTGATGCAGTAAACAGCGATACAATCCTTGTTTCAATGATGTATGTTAATAACGAGGTCGGCTCAGTAATGCCTGTTGACCAAATAAAAAGAGCAGTTAAAAGAGCAGGTGCTCCTGCGCTTATTCATATTGACTGCGTTCAGGCTTATGGAAAAATGCCCATAAATGCCAAGAAAATCGGTGCTGATTTAATTACCGTTTCTGCCCATAAAATTCACGGACCAAAGGGTGTTGGTGCACTCTATGTTAACAAGGAGGCTAACCTTACAGACCAGAATTTTGCACGAATATTCGGTGGCGAGCAGGAAAAAAGAATCAGACCCGGCACAGAGTCGGCACCACTGATTGCAGGCTTTGGCAGCGCAGTTAATGCCTTGCCTGAATATAATTTGCAAAAAAACGAAATCACCCGACTTAACACTTATGCAAGGGAAAGATTGAGCGAGATTAACGGTGTTCGTTTTAATAATGACGAAAATGCGTCACCATATATAATTAACATCTATGTGCCTACATTTATGAGGAGCCAGACCATTTTGCAGGAGCTATCTGCAAATTACGGCGTATATGTCAGCAACGGCTCTGCCTGTGCAAAGGGCAAAAAAAGCCATGTTTTAACGGCAATGGGTGTTGACGACGACACTCTTGATAAAAGCATTAGAATAAGCTTTAGCAGATATAATACAAAAGCAGATGTGGATTTGCTTGTTGACGCATTAAAAGAGCTGATAGAAAAACACCCAATGGAGTAATTATGAGAGAAATTATACTGATTAAAAACGGAGAACTAACTCTGAAGGGACTTAACAGAAATTCCTTTGAGGATATTCTCATTAAGAATATGAAAAAAAGACTTGCCGATTTAGGCAGCTTTGAATTCACAAAAAGCCAGTCAACAATAATGGTAGAGCCTGTTGACAGCGATGTTGACCTTGATGACGCCACAGACAGACTTTCAAAGGTGTTCGGTATTGCTGCCCTTTCCCGTGCCTGTGTGTGCGAAAAGGATTTTGAGTCAATCAAAAGTACCTGTATTGAATATCTTGAGGAGCAGCTGGAGGATGCAAAAACCTTTAAGGTTGAGGCAAAGCGCTCTGATAAAAAATTCCCTATGAAGTCACCGGAAATATGCAGGGAAACAGGTGGCTACATCCTTTCAAAATTCCACCACCTTTCAGTAGATGTTCATAATCCCGATGTTGTAGTTACTGTTGAGGTTCGTGACAAATATGCCTTTGTCCGTGGCAACAACATTAAGGGTGCAGGTGGTATGCCTACCGGCACAAGTGGCAGAGCAGGTATTCTTATCAGTGGTGGTATTGATTCTCCTGTTGCAGCATATATGATGGCAAAAAGGGGTATTGAGCTTTGTGCAATACACTTTGCCTCACCACCCTACACATCAGAGCTGGCAGAAATGAAGGTTATGGAGCTGCTCAAAAGGGTTGCACAGTATTCAGGTGTAATCACCACATATGTTGTGCCCTTTACAAAAATTCAGGAGGCTATCCGTGACCTTTGCCCTGAGGAGTTTTTCACCATCATTATGCGCAGGATTATGATGATGATTTCACAGGAGATTGCCAAATCACAAAATTGCAGTGCTCTCATTACAGGCGAAAGTGTAGGCCAGGTTGCAAGCCAGACAATGTATGCCCTTGCCTGCACCGATTGTGCTGTTAATATGCCTGTTTTCCGTCCCTGTATCGGTATGGATAAGGAGGAGATTATTGCAATCTCAAGAAAAATTGATACCTTTGAAACATCAATTCAACCCTATGAGGATTGCTGTACCGTGTTCACACCAAAGCACCCTAAAACAAGACCTCATATTGATGATGTTGTTAAGGCAGAGCAGAATATAGAAAATCTTGATGAGCTTGTGGCAGAGGCTATTACTAATGCTAAAAAGGTGATTATCAGATAATGAGCGATAATAATAACGATATTAACGAAATACTTGCTGATTTTAAGGCAAAAAAAGAAGAACGCAGTAATCCTCAAAGCAATCCTCTTGAGCCACCGAGGCAAAGAGAGGACTATATTGACTTTTCCAAAAATCAAGATGACTCCCCTGAAAAGCAGGAGAAAAAGCAAAAAAAATCTCCACAGGAAATTGAACAGGCAAGAGAAGAACGCAGACAAAAGCAGAAAAAAATTAAGGCAAAAATTAAAGCCCTGCTTTTAAAGATAAGAGCAGTTGCTTTAAATAAAAAATTCCTGATTTGTGTCGGTGTGATTATTCTTGCAGTGGCACTTGCTTTTGCAGTAAGAGCTGTTGTGATTAGCTCAAAGGACGCCTACCTAAAGCCTTATAGGGAAAAGTATCCCGATGTTGTATTTCAGTCAGGTGTGCTTGAGAAGTATTGCGATGTTATCGGTGAAAACCCCAACACCGTCGGTTATCTCGAAATAGATGATATTGAGCTGAAAACCCCTGTCAGCAGTGAAAAGGGCAGTACTGCCGTGGCAGAGGCTTGCACAAAGGGTGCAACACAGTTTAACTATGTGGTTTACCTTGACGATAATCGGCTGGAGAGCATTTATTCAACAGCACAAGGCTATAATAATTCCACCGGATATATGAGATATTCGGATTTGTTTAATGATTACACCTTTAAAATAGTAGGTGCTTATTATACAAATACTGACGAAAAGGACGATGCAGGCTATATTTTCCCATACAATGTAACGGAAAAAATGACAGTTGATTGCTCAAGGTGGTTTGTGTCAGCCCTTCAAAGCAGATTTATTTACAGAACAGGTGCCGATATTACAAGGCAGGATACACTCCTTACAATCTCCTGCCCCACAGATAAAATGGAGAATTTCAGGTTTGTTGTGGTAGGTGTTCTTCGTGATAACGCAGACAGCAAATCAGTTGCCAAGGCAAAGGAAAATGTGCTTTATCCAAAGGCGATGCAGGATGACAGCGATAAGGATAACCCGTACAGATTTGAGCCAAAGCGTTATCCCGAAATAATAATTACAGATTCTGCCGGCAACGAATCAACGATTGAAAAAACACTTGATGATTATAATAAAACTATTGACAATTAAAATAATCGGCAATATAATAGTTAATGCAGACAATAGTCTGACTAAATATTTTCAGGGCGAGGTGTAATTCCTCACCGGTGGTTATAGTCCACGACCCACCTTGGTGGTTGAATCGGTGTAATTCCGATACCGACGGTTATAGTCCGGATGAGAGAAAATGTTTGCTGTAATGCAACAAGCATTATCAGCATCGGTCAAAGCATTTACGCCCTGACGGATTTTTCGTCAGGGCTTCTCTTTTGCCCAAAAAGGAGAAGAAATGAAAAACAAAAAGGTTAGAGTAATCACAGGCACAGCAGTGCTGACAGCAGTTGCATTTGGATTGCAGTTTATTGAGGTGTCAATCCCAATTATGCCAAGCTTTATCAAGCTTGATTTTTCGGATTTGCCGGCGCTTATTGGTGCATTTGCCTACGGTCCACTGGCAGGTGTACTTATTCAGCTTCTTAAAAATGTAATTCACCTGCCTCTTAGCTCAAGTATGTTCATTGGAGAGCTTTCAAATTTTGTATTGGGTGCAACCTTCGTACTTACAGCGGGCTTAATCTACAAGCACAAAAAGACAAAGAAGAACGCAGTTTTAGCAGGTGTAATGGGTGCACTTGCAATGGGCATTATCTGCTTCCCACTTAATAACTTTGTGATTTATCCGTTATATTACAGCGTTCTTGGATTACCTGAGCCGGCAGTGCTTGGTATGTATCAGGTGCTTTTGCCAAGTGTTAAGAATATTCCACAGGCACTCCTTATCTTTAATGTTCCGTTTACATTTGTTAAGGGTATGATTAGCGTTGTTGTTTCAATTTTAATCTACAAGCCTATTTCACCGTTGCTTAAAGGCAAAGAACAATAAATTACAAATAAGTTGACACTTTATAATAATTAGTTTAAAATAGTCAGGGTAATATATTGTTACCTTGGCTATTTTATTTTAGGAGGTGTAAAAATGAAGCTGTCCTTTGTTGTTCCGTGCTATAACGAGGCAGACAATGTTAAAGCTCTTTGTGACGAGATTTTGCAAAGCTTTCCTTTAACAGAGGAGTACGAGATAGTTTTTGTTAATGACGGCAGTACGGATAATACCTTCAATTCACTTATGGAATTAAAAAATATTAGCCCCTGTAATATTAAGATTATTGATTTTTCAAGGAATTTCGGTAAAGAGGCAGCAATGTATGCCGGACTTCAAAATGCCTGTGGCGACCTGATTTCAATTATTGATGCAGATTTACAGCAGGACCCTGCCATTGTTAAATCAATGGTGGATATGCTTAACAAAAATCCACAGCTTGATTGCGTTTGTGCCTGTCAGGAGGATAGGAACGAAAGCAGATTTATTTCATTTTGTAAAAATGCATTTTATAAAATTGCAGACAAATGCTCAAAAACAGATTTTCAAAACGGTGCTTCTGATTTCAGAACCTTTAGGAGCAGTGTTAAGGATGCCATTATTTCCTTAGGTGAGTACCACAGATTTTCGAAGGGTATCTTTAGCTGGATAGGCTTTAATACTGCATATATTTCCTATACTGCAAAGCAAAGGAATGCAGGCAAAAGCAGCTTTAGCTTCATAAAGCTTGTTAAGTATGCCCTTGAGGGTATGATTTCCTTTTCAACCGTACCACTTAAATTTGCATCTGTTGTAGGCTCGGTTGCTATTGTTTGCAGTGTTATTTACGCTATTATTACGATAATAAGAAAGCTTGTCAGCAACATCACCGTTGATGGCTTTACTCAGCTTGTTATTATCATAACCTTTCTCGGTGGTGTTCAGCTTTTCACAATCGGTATTATCGGCGAATACCTTGCAAGGAATTATATTCAGTCAAAAAACAGACCGATTTATATTGCTAAAAAAATTATTTCATATGATGAGGAAAAGGAGAGTAAGTAGTTTACTCTCTTTTTTTTGCCATATTAGTTGATATTTGCTTTTGTTTGTAGTATAATATTTCACGGTGAAATGTAAGCACTAATTTTTTATATAGGAGATTTTATTATGCCATTAGTTACTGCTACAGAAATGCTTAAAAAAGCAAAGGAAGGTCACTACGCAGTAGGACAGTTCAACATCAACAATCTTGAGTGGACAAAGTCTATTCTTTTAACAGCACAGGAGCTTCAGAGTCCTGTTATCCTCGGTGTATCAGAGGGCGCAGGCAAGTATATGACAGGCTTCAAAACAGTTGCTGCTATGGTTAAGGCTATGATTGAGGAGCTTAATATTACAGTTCCTGTTGCACTCCACCTTGACCACGGCTCATACGAGGGCTGCTACAAATGTATCAAGGCAGGCTTCTCTTCAATTATGTTTGACGGCTCACATTATCCTATCGAGGAAAATGTTGAAAAAACAACAGAGCTTGTTCACGCTGCTCATGCATTGGGTCTTTCAATCGAGGCTGAGGTTGGTTCAATCGGTGGTGAAGAAGACGGTGTTGTTGGTGCAGGTGAGTGTGCTGACCCTGATGAGTGCAAGATGATTGCTGACCTTGGTGTGGATATGCTTGCTGCCGGTATCGGTAATATACACGGCAAGTATCCTGAAAATTGGGCAGGTCTTTCATTCGATACTCTCGATGCTATTCAGCAAAAGACAGGCACAATGCCACTTGTTCTTCACGGTGGTACAGGTATCCCTGAGGATATGATTAAAAAGGCTATCGACCTTGGCGTTTCAAAAATCAATGTTAATACAGAGTGCCAGCTTTCATTCCAGGAGGCTACAAGAAAGTATGTTGAGGCAGGTAAGGACCTTGAAGGTAAAGGCTTTGACCCTCGTAAGCTTCTTGCTCCGGGTGCACAGGCAATCTGCGACACAGTTAAGGAAAAGATGGAATTGTTCGGCTCAGTAGGCAAGGCTTAAGCGTAAGCCGTGATAAACAGGCTGAACCACGCCAAAGAGTAATGTGGGGTTAACCTTTTGTTACAAAAACTACTTTTTCAATCATAATGATTGAGTGTCAATAAGTATTAAAAAAGACGACTTGGACATCGAATCCAAGTCGTCTTTTGGCGTTTTCCGTTTTTTGCTCGGGGGCAGTACAATCGTACAGCTCCCACTTGCAAGAAAACGAAATTCAGCTCCGTTTCTCAAGGCTTTGAATTTTTATAAACGGTCTGAACCACGCCAAAGATTATAAAAGCAAAAATGACGGGCAAATTGCCCGTCATTTTTGTTTTGTATTCATTATTTATTATCTGCTGTGTATTCAAAGCTTGATGCATTGTAGCCAAAGTATTTTTCAACAATAGGTGTAAATTCGTCTGCATCGTTATAGTCAGGACTTTTCAGTTCATATATTGCCTCGTTAACTGCGTCAACATACCAGTCCCATTTCTTAAAGGAATACACATAGCTGATTTTGTCAAGTTCACCGTTTAAAGCATATAAGCCGTCCTTGCTCTTTGCTGCATTGAAGCTAAATTCATCAATGATTACTATGTCAATTTTGCCTGCTTTTAAATCATCCAGCGCCTTGTCAGCGTTTTTGTATTCGGTGATGCTTTTAACATTATTTTTAATAGCAGAATTTTTATCGAGTCCTGCCTTGGCAATGTCAGACACAATGCCTGCCCTTGCATCCTTAATGCTTGCAAAGGTGTGCTTATAGGTGTCATTATTCTCGCAGCCCACTGCAATCACTCTGTTATCAATAATATTTTCCGTAAAGGTAAATTCTTTATTAAAGTCACAGTTGTTTTTTTGCAATCCACCAACCATAATATAAGCAATATATTCGTTGCCGTTATCATCGGTGTAGGCAATATCCTCGCCTACTCTGTAACCCTCATTTACCTTTACAAACTGATAATTTTTGTAATCGTTTTTTATATCCTTGAATATTTTTGAAATAACCTCAACATCAAAGCCTGTAAGATTGCCCTTATCATCAGTATAAATAAAAGGCTCATTTTCGTTTGTGTATGCAATAAGCATTGTGTCCTTAGTTATTGTATCTGCCTTTTCCTCTGCCGAGCAGCCGGCAAAGCAAAGTGCAATAAGTACAAAGCAAAGAATTATACATAAGGATTTTTTAATCGTTTTCATAATTTCACCCTCCATGCTACAACTCAATTTTATATTATTATTTTCTTAAAGTCAATATATGCAAATATAATAATTTACTCTTGACAGGGTGCAATATTTGCCTTAATCTTATTTTATGGAATATAAAAATATAGTAAAGGGCACATTTATCAGCAGGCCCAACAGATTTATTGCAAAAGTGAATATTGACGGCGAGGTTCACACGGTTCATGTTAAAAATACAGGCAGGTGCAAGGAACTTTTAACGGATAATGCTACTGTTATTTTAGAAAAAAGTGACAATCCCCAAAGAAAAACACTGTATGATTTAGTGGCAGTGTATAAGGGCGATTTACTGATAAATATGGATTCACAATCACCTAACAAGGCTGTTTACAGCTGGCTTGCAGACGGTGGGTATTTGAAGTTACCTACACTCATTAAGCCTGAGGCAAAATACGGCAGCTCTCGTATTGATTTTTATTTGGAAAATCAGTGCGAAAAAGCCTTTGTGGAGGTTAAGGGTGTTACTCTTGAAAGCAACGGTGTGGCACGGTTCCCCGACGCTCCTACTGAAAGAGGCAGAAAGCACCTGTTAGAATTATCAAATGCTGTTAAGGAAGGATACAGAGCAGCAGTAGTTTTTGTTATTCAAATGGAGGGGTGCAGGGTATTTGAGCCAAATGCACTGACTGACCCAAAATTTGCACAAGCACTTAAGCAGGTAAAATCAATGGGCGTTGAGGTGTTAGCCGTTGATTGCATAGTTACTCCAAGCAGTATGACAGTTAACGATTTTGTTCCTGTCAGTCTTTAAAATATCTATACTATGATTGACAAATCAAAATTTGGAGAGTAATATATTATTTTGTAATAATACATACGAGGCGAAAATATGATTACTTTAGATAAGGTGTATAAGGCAAAAAGAGTTCTTTCAGAGGTTGTTAGGGAAACCGGTATGATTTATGCCAAGAACCTTTGCCCCAACACAAATGTGTATTTGAAAACAGAAAATTTGCAGGTAACAGGATCCTTTAAGATTAGAGGCTCTTATTTTAAAATAAGTCAGCTTTCCGATGAGGAAAAGGAGAAGGGCGTTATCGCCTGCTCAGCAGGTAATCACGCACAGGGTGTTGCCCTTGCTGCCACAAAAAACGGAATAAAGTCACTTATCTGCCTGCCGGACGGTGCTCCAATCAGCAAGGTGGAGGCAACAAAGCGCTATGGTGCAGAGGTTTGTATGGTTAAGGGCGTTTACGACGACGCATACAAAAAGGCACTGGAGCTTAAGGAGGAAAAGGGATATGCATTTATTCATCCCTTTGATGACCCCGATGTTATTGCCGGTCAGGGCACAATAGGTCTTGAGATATTAGACCAGCTGCCTGATGTGGATGTAGTTGTTGTGCCAATCGGTGGTGGTGGTCTTATTGCCGGTGTGGCTTACACAATTAAGCAGATTAACCCTAACTGTAAGGTTTACGGTGTTCAGGCAAGTGGTGCACCTTCAATGGAGCAATCAGTTGTTGACGGAGAGATAGAAACACTTTCAAAGGTGCAGACTATTGCCGACGGTATTGCAGTAAAGACACCGGGCAACATTACATTTGATATGGTTAATAAATATGTTGACGGAATATTCACTGTCAGCGATGACGAAATTGCTCTTGCTATTCTTACTCTAATGGAGCAACAAAAGCTTGTTGCAGAGGGTGCAGGCGCTGTGCCTGTGGCTGCTGTAATGAACGGCAAAATTCCTGATGTCGACGGCAAAAAGGTTTGTTGCCTTGTGTCAGGTGGTAATATTGATGTTACAATCCTTTCCCGTGTTATTGAGCGTGGACTTAAAATGGGGGGCAGAACTGCTAATATTACCATTGCCCTTTCAGATAAGCCGGGTCAGCTTATGGGTGTCAGTCAGGTTATTGCACAGCTTGGAGCAAATGTTGTTTCTGTTAACTATGACAGCTCAGACCTTGATATGAATATTACCGACTGCTATTTGAAAATCGGTGTTGAAACAAGAGATTATCAGCATATCGCTCAGGTAAAGCAGGCTCTTAAGGATGCAGGCTTTGAGGTGTGCGACTAATATTAAAGGAGAAAAAATATGAAATATATAGCAACTACTAATGCACCTAATGCAATAGGTCCTTACTCACAGGCAGTTAAGGCAAACGGACTTCTTTTTACATCAGGTCAAATTGCAATTAACCCTGCAACAAATAATGTTGAGGCAGTTACCATTGAGGAGCAAACAACACAGGTGTGTGAAAATCTTAAGGCTGTGGTTGAGGCAGCAGGAACAACTATGGATAAGGTTGTTAAAACTACCTGCTTTTTGGCAGACATTAACGATTTTGCAAAATTCAACGAAATTTACGGCACCTACTTTACATCAAAGCCGGCACGCTCCTGCGTGGCAGTTAAGGATTTGCCAAAGGGTGTGCTTTGCGAGGTAGAGCTAATCGCAGAATTATAATCGAGTATATAACAAAAAGGTAGATTGGGAAATCCAATCTACCTTTTTGTTATATTAACCCTTTGATTCAATTAGCTTGCAATCTACCGTAAAGGTTTTGATTTGATTGTTTTCAATTCTTGCAATAGTCAGCTTCACGGTGTCACCGGGCTTTGATTCGGCAAGCACAGAAGTCATAACATCCGTTGATGTTAATGTTTGGTCATTAACTGCAATAATCATATCGTACTGCTTAATGTCCTTGCCCTTAAGGCTTGAGCCTTCGTCAATGCTGTTAATAACCATTGCACCCTGGCAATCCTTGTAGCCCTTGCTGTCAAGTGCCTGAATAATGGCAGATGCGTTATTAAAGCTTGTTAACGGGTTGTACTGAATACCGATTTTTGCTCTGCCCTCAACATAGCCTGACTTAATAAGGCTGTTGGCAGTAGCAATAGCTGTTGTTGACGGAACGGCAAAGCCCATACCCTCATATTCGGTAGCAGCAATTTTTGATGAATTTATGCCTATAACCTGACCACTCATATTGAATAATGCGCCACCACTGTTGCCGGGGTTAATTGCAGCGTCAACCTGAATACAGTTGTTGTCATATCCGATTTTTGATGAAATAGGACGGGAAAGGGCAGAGATATAACCACTTGTAAGTGAGTTCATAAACTCAAGTCCTCCGGGGCAACCGATTGCCACAACCTGCTCGCCTAATACAAGATTATCGCTGTTTGCAAATTCTGCAACCTGAAGTCCTGTTTTGTCAACAGAAAGAACGCCAATATCTGTTTGTGAATCAAATGCTACCATTTGAGCATCAAGCTCTGTGCCGTTGTTAAGTGTAACCTTAAAGCTGTCGCCGTCACTGATTACATGAGCACAGGTGATAATGTATGTTTTGCCGTTCTTTTCAGCCATTATTACACCGGAGCCTTCCCCTGATTTTGATGGCTGATTGTTTAGACTGTTGTCATTTTGATTGTATCCGTAAAAATAATTGTATGCATCAGCCTGCTGTGAATAAACGGTAATACCAACACATGAGTTCACAACCTTTTGAGCAACGCCTGCAACTGTGTATTTATCATCGTCGCTTGTTAACGGTACATCGTTTTTGTTGTCTGTAACTCCTGCCACATCGTCAGCATTTTGAGCTTGTGTTGTGCTTTC
>CAMFYM010000045.1 GCA_946002045.1 uncultured Clostridia bacterium
CCAATAATTAGCAGACTTAATGAGTGTCGGCAGAAGAATATCCTCACGAAGCTTTAAGTATCCTCGCTTTTCTATATCCCTAATCTGCTCTTGGGTCAAGTCCTTTTCTGTTACAGAAAGCACGGATTTTAAGGAGTGCAAATCAAATTCGTCGCTAAGTGGTATGTTAATATTACCGTAGCACTGCAACGCTTCATAAAGTGGCTGAAGCATCCATGATGCACCTGCATTCCAATACCTAAAGGGATAAGGATAGCAGGTTTCGGTAATCACAGCCTTGTCGCCGTCTGTATTAACCGGTGCTTGAATTGCGTCTTTATAGCCGTGAGTTGCATAAGCATTTTCCTCCCAATCAGGTAGCTGACGAAGAATAAAATGAGTATATCCCACAGGTGTTGACGCCATATTGCCGGTATTCATTGACGAGGTTTGCAGATTAACATTTGCGTCCATTGTATATTTACTTCCCCAGCCTGTGTTCCACTCACCTGTCCACATACCGTAAAGACGGCTTGTTGAATATCCACTGCAACAGAGATATGCATATCTGCCTGCATAATATGTTCTTTGTGCAAGGGCAGATGAAATTTTTTTGCTGCCCTTTTGTGCCTTCAGCAAAGCTTCGTTTGACTTACTGCTGTCGGCAAGGGTTAGCTCAACCGAATTAAACTGTGGCTGATAAATTCTCAGATGCTCGTTAAGGGCAGACTGATAATTAAAGCTGCCGTTATCTGCATATTTTTCTGCTACTGCCTTTGTGCGCAGATAAAGAGAATCAATAAGGCTAAAGCTATCCTGATTATCAAAATCGTTATAGTCGCCTATGTTATAATCCCTGTCGGAAATTGTTATGAGATAAACACTCTCGGCATCGGTAATCTTGATTGCCTTGTTGTCACCGAAAAATTGAGCCTCATCTGTGTTTTTCTCTAACGACACAATCTCCTTTGTGCCACCTACTGCCACAACATATGTAAGGGTAGCATAGCCACCCTGCTTTAGCTCGCTGTTTTCGTAATCGGGATAATGAGCAATCATTGCAAGATAATCGGCATCGTCACCTACTATCTTTTTGTACTTTAAATTTACCTCGTTTTCGCCGTCGCCGAAATTAGCCAAAGTAGAAATATCGTCATAGGACAAAACTGCGTTAACTCTTTCGCCCTTGCTTGAGGAGGAAAGCTGTGTAATAACTGCACCGTCTGCCATAGAGGTAAATGATTTTCTGTCCCACTGACCCTTATTATTTTCATAATGAACACCCACCTGTGATGTTGCATAATCAGTGTAGCGCAGGTAATTTTTCTCACCCTTGCCGTCAATGTCAATCCTAAGCTGACCACCGGGATGATAGCTATACACATCATCATAGCTGGCATTGTCCGTAATATCCTCGCCTTTAACTATTGACTGCTTAACTGTTTCAAGCTCATTAAAGGTTACAGGACAGCTACGGGTATTTTTATTAGGCAAAATGAAGTGGATGTTTTGAAAAATAAATGTATCGGCATATGGAGATCCACTTTCAATAAATCCCTGCATACCGTTACCGGACACCATACCGTGACGCCATTTTGAGCTGCTGTTAGTCTTTTTTGCAGACAGCTCATAGTAATCCTCACTATATGATATTTTGCTTAAATCGG
The DNA here is from genome assembly GCA_946002045.1 of uncultured Clostridia bacterium. Lineage (GTDB taxonomy): Bacteria > Bacillota > Clostridia > Oscillospirales > Acutalibacteraceae > Eubacterium_R. The sequence goes on from CAMFYM010000045.1 coordinate 1,647, forward strand.
TAAACAGCCTTTCAACAAGTGCCGAGCTTGATTTGCCACCACAGGCAGACAGAGAAAAAATCAACACTGCACAAAGAAAAATGCAAATTACCTTTGTAAAAATATTTTTCATAAGCTACCCCTTCTAAAAACAAAGGGCGACCTTGTCGCCCTTAGACTGTCGATAAAGTGGTCTGAACCACGCCATATAAAATAAACCGATTTGAGCCTCCTTTGTGTAAAGGGTGACTCCCCACAGTGTGGGGAGATGTCACGCAGTGACAGAGGGGACGGGCTCCGGTTAGGAGGTGGCAGCGCTTTTGCGCTGACGGAGGGATTGTAAAACTGCCTTGAACATCGAATCCAAGGCAGTTTTGGCGTTTTCCGTTTTTTGCTCGGGGGCAGTACCACCGTACGGCACCCACTCGCAAGAAAACGAAATTCAGTTCCATTTCTCGAAGTCTGCCAGCGTGTAGAAATCTGTAATTAGACTTTTTCTACACGCTGAGGGCGACTTTGTCGCCCTGTACTAAAATTTTATTTTTTCAAATCTATTAACAACAAGTCTTGAAATAATGCCCATGAGCAATCCCGTTACCAAGCCTGCACCTAACAATACAGGCAGATAGTATGCAATCCTTGCCGTCTCCATAACTATTGCAGCAACAATTATTTGACCTATGTTGTGGCAAATACCACCAAGCATGCTGACTCCTATTACAGACAGCTTGGTTTTTTTAACAAGGAGCATTACTGCAAAGCTCAATATACCTCCACACAGGCTGTAAGCAAGGCTATACACATTACCAAAGGTCAAGCCTGCCAAAAGTATTCTTATTATCGCAATAAAAAATGCTTCTGCCGGCTTCATAATATAAAGCGCTACCACAACTACTAAATTTGCAAGCCCTAATTTTACTCCGGGAATTGCGAAATTAAAGGGAATTAAGCTTTCAAGATAGCTAAAGGTAAAGGCAAGTGCCACCATAATGCCGAAAAGCGCAATTCTTTTTGACTTATTCTTATCCATAAAATATAAAACAATCTTTCTTCAATAGGATTAAGCTACTGCGTCAATCTCATTATTATCGTTGTCCTTAATTACAGTAACAACAACCTTGTGGGGAAGGCATATGATGGACTCCCCATTTCTGTTAATTCTCATATGATTAGTGCATATTCCGTCCGGACAATTAGCCTGTGTCATTTTTGCATATCCGTCTTTAATAACAAGTGTGTTACTGCCATTGTTATCAGTGTCAATCACAAGCGTTGCATCAGTATCAAGAGGCAACGTATCGGTTATTTTACCGTCAACCTCCACCTGAACATAAGCGCCTGAATTGCCGTTAACAAAATACAAAAGGAAAACTAACACAATAATTACAACAGCCACTGCACCGATAAGGATAAAATCTGCCTTTTTCATTACTGCTGAGCCTCTGGCTGTGCAAGGTTAGCTGCAACAAAGCCCTGTGCGTTATTAACTGCCTCCATTACTGCCTTTGAGGAAATTGTTGAACCTGCAATAAGGTCAATGGGTGAGCCTTGAGTTGAATCTCCTCTTGCTTTAAGAGGGAAAATTCTGCCCTTAAACTGGTCGGTAAATGTGGGCTCTGCAATTCTTACACCAAGATATTCCGTTTCCTCCTGCTTAAGAACCTGAACGCTGCAAACAAGCTGACCGTCAGCAGAGATAACAGTCTCTGTTTCAATAGGAACATCTGCATTATATCCCACTGCTGTGCCCTTAACAACATAAGCCACTGTTTTGCCTGATGCGTCCACGCCCTCTTGAACAGATGTAACATTAAAATCTGCCGTGTTCATTGATGACACATCAATATCCTTTGTTGAGGAGATTGTAAAATCAATTTCAACAGGCTTGTCATATTTAGCATTAGCAAGATTAAAGATTGCTTTTGAGCCAACAATAACTCCAACGCAAAGTACAATCATAACTGCCAATGAAATTAACCATGTAAATGATTTTGGATTAAAATGTGCTTTTTTACTCATAACTGATACCTCTTACTTTTTTATATATTCTTTAAATCCTGAGCTGTATGTTACATTATATTCCTTGTCCACCCACACAGCCTCAGTGTTTTCTAACTCCTCAACAAGCCTTTTGCCCTCATCAATAGGCATATTAAAAAGAGTTGTTGATAATGCATCACCCATTCCGGAATCCTTGCATATTACAGAAACGCTTGCCATATATTCGCTTGGCATAAGCGTGGATGGGTTAATAATATGGCAATATTTTTTGCCGTCAACTGTATAGTACCTTTGATAATCGCCACTTGTTACAACAGACAAATCCGTTATTGAAACATTAACCAAATAGTCCTGTACCGATAAATCGGGATTTTCTATCCCTATATTCCACAGAGTTTTTCCGTCATCATTTTTGTAGCCGAAGGTGTAAACATTGCCACCAATGCTAACGGCAGCCGATGACCACAAATTCTCTTTTGCCCATTTGCAGACCTGCTCCACTGCATAGCCCTTTGCAATAGCGCCCACATCCAGCTTTAATAACGGGTCAGAGAAATAGACTGTGCTGTTTTCCCTGTCAATAACAAGGCTGTTAATATCGGTATGCTCCTTCGCCTGCTGAAGCATTTTCATATCAGGCAATCTTGCTTTGTCGGGATTATTGGTGCTGTACTCTCTGCTTTCGTGCCACAAGGACAATACTGCTCCAAAGCAAATATTCGTCATACCGTTGCTTGTTTTATACACTTCTTTTCCGTATTCAAGCAAATCAATAATTCTTTTGTCAACCTTAACTGCTTGGTCCTTTGCCCTTTCGTTCAAGGTGCAAAGATTATTCATACCGTCGTATGAATTATAAATATCATACAGGTGGTCATACTCCTTAAGCTTGTTATAAAACTCATCAAAATGGCTGTCAAAATCCTCCTGACTGTTATCGTAGGCAATAACAGTTGAGGCTGTGTCAAACAAGTCAAGAAAGCTTGAGGAATACTTTTCTTTTTTATTTGCACCAATGCTACCGTTGCAGGAGCAACAGCAAAATGCAATGGCAATGCACATAATTAAACTGATAATCTTTTTCATAACAGATAAATTATAGCAGAAAATAACTCACCTTGCAATAATAAAAGAGGTCTTAACGTTAAAAATAAAATTATTAAGCAATTCTAAATTATCATTTATTGCTTGATTTATTGCTTGTAAAATTTCTTTTGCATTGCTATAATTAGCTTAAGGGGGTAATTTTATGTCAACTAACACAAGAACTTATACGCCAAAGGAGCGTAACATGTATTTGCTGGGTATGCTCGGGCAAAACATGATTTACAACATTATCGGCACAGGATTGTATTTTTACTTTCAATCGGTAATCTTCATTCCTGCCATTGCCATCAGTATCTTTATGGCAGTTGCTCGTGTTTGGGACGCAATCAATGACCCGATGATGGGTACATTTGTTGACAAAACTAACTCTAAATGGGGCAAATGCCGTCCATATCTTTTGTTCAGCCCTGTGGCAATATTGGTTATTACCATTTTAACCTTTTGTAACGGTATATACAGTGACGCCAATTCATCTGCAACCAACACATTTATCGTTGGCTGGGCTGCCGTGTCGTACATCCTTTGGGGTATGACCTACACAATCGGTGATATTCCTCTTTGGGGCGTAACATCACGAATGACTGAGGTAGAAAAGGACAGAGCGTCTATCCTTTCACTTGCCCGTATAGCAGCAGGTCTTGGTGGTGGAATAGTTCTTTTAACTATTATTCCTATTTCACAGGCAGTGGGTACTGCCCTTGAAAGCACTGTTGGCTCAACGGCAAAGTCACAGCAATACGGCTTTATCATTGTGGCAATTATTCTCACAATCATCGGCTGTGGATTATTCCAGCTTACAGGTGTGTTTGTGCGTGAGCGTGTTACATCAAAGGAGCAGAACTTCGGCTTTATTGACAACTTCAAAATTATGTGGGGCAACAAGCCGTTTAGGAAGCAGCTTATCAGTGGTGTTCTGCGTTCGCCTATTCAAATTCTTCTGTCGGTTGCAATGACCCTTGTGTCATATTACTACGGCAACTATTTCGGCAACTATATGCTTTATATGATTATTCTCGGTGGTGGCATATTCGGTGGCCAGTTTGTAGCAATGGCTCTTGTTCCAAAGCTTATTGAAAAATTTGAAAAAACAAGGCTTTTCATCGGCTCAACTCTTATCAGCGCCGTTCCGTTTGCACTGATTTATCCTATTTATAAAATGGCACCACAGGATTTGGATAAGCCTGTTTGGTTAGCAGTTCTCCTTGTAGTATTTGCCCTCGCAGGTGGTGGTATGGGTGCCCTTAATGTTCTTCAGTCAGTTATGATTGCAGATGCAGTTGACTATGAGGAATACCACAACGGCTTCCGTCCGGACGGTGTTTTCTTCTCCGGTCAGTCATTTATCACAAAGCTTTCGGCAGGTATCAGCGCTATTATTCAGGGTATCGGATACTCAATAGTAGGCTTTAGTGGTGACAATGTAATGGCTTGTAACGAGGCATTGCGCAACGGTGCATCCTTTAAGGCAGACTTTGCACCTTATGCTGCAATGATGTTCTTCCTTTGCTCAATTCCACCGGCAATCGGCTTGTTCCTGTCAATCATACCGATTAAGAATTACGGTATGTCCGACGACGAGCACCGTTCAATGCTTGATGCATTAGTACAGCGCAGAAATAAGGAAAGCAATGAGTAATTAAATATCAGTAAAAAAATTACGGTGTGCCCATTGGACACACCGTTTTTTGTTTTAGCCTACTGCAAAATAAAGCTGTAACAGGCTATTATCATTTTATCTCTTGTTCAAGATTGCCGAAAACATCAGTATTAAAAAACTCCTTGATTGAAATATTAAATCCATCACATATCATTTTGAGTGTTATAACACCAACATTTTTGCTTTTTCCGTAAAGTATATTTTTTATAGTTGATGCAGGAACGGCAGACTCAACAGACAATTTGTAAATTGACATTTTATTTTGTTCCAATAATTCCTGTATTCTGTTTTTAACAGCTGTGTACATATCCATACAAATCACTCCTTACAAAGTAATTGTAAAGGAATCATTTGTAAAAATGAGGCTAAATATGATACAAATAGTCTATAAATAGACCGATTATGAAATAGTCGGTGATGGTGTTTTACATCTTGCTTTTAACCTTTTGTGTTAGCATTATAATGAACTCTTCCGGCTGCATATTGTACCCTGCCATTTTAATAGCTAATTTAATTTGGTTTTCTACTTCTTTCGATGTAGTATTATACTCTTCTGCAATATTTTTAAGCAATTCTTTATATGTCATACTATCACTCCTTTCAAAGTAATAGTATCATATATAGCCGTAACATTTTGTCGAAAAATGTCACACAAGAAAAGGACACTACTGAGAGTGTCCTTAATTCTTAAATTGATATTTAATTATTTAACAGCTTCTTCAACTGCAACGGCGCAAGCAACGGTAGCACCAACCATTGGGTTGTTACCCATACCGATAAGTCCCATCATTTCAACGTGAGCAGGAACTGATGATGAGCCTGCGAATTGTGCGTCTGAATGCATACGGCCCATTGTATCTGTCATACCGTATGAAGCAGGACCTGCTGCCATATTATCAGGGTGGAGAGTTCTGCCTGTACCACCACCTGATGCTACTGAAAAGTACTTCTTGCCCTTTTCAACACATTCCTTTTTGTATGTGCCTGCAACAGGATGCTGGAAGCGAGTTGGGTTTGTTGAGTTACCTGTGATAGAAACATCAACGCCCTCCTTCCACATAATAGCAACGCCCTCTGTTACATCGTTAGCGCCGTAGCAGTTAACCTTTGAACGAAGTCCGTCTGAATATGCCTTACGGAATACTTCCTTAACCTCACCTGTGTAATAATCCATTTCTGTTTCAACATAAGTGAAGCCGTTAATTCTTGCGATAATTTGAGCTGCGTCCTTACCAAGACCGTTAAGGATAACACGGAGTGGCTGCTTACGAACCTTGTTTGCCTTTTCAGCAATACCGATAGCGCCTTCAGCAGCAGCAAAAGACTCGTGACCTGCAAGGAAAGCAAAGCACTCTGTTTCTTCTTCAAGGAGCATCTTGCCGAGATTACCGTGGCCAAGACCTACCTTACGCTGGTCAGCAACTGAGCCCGGGATACAGAATGACTGTAAGCCTTCGCCGATTGCAGCAGCAGCGTCAGCAGCGTTAGTAACGCCCTTCTTGAGAGCAATAGCACAACCAACTGTGTAAGCCCACTTTGCATTCTCAAAGCAGATTGGCTGAATACCCTCTACAATTTTATATGGGTCAAAGCCTTTAGCCTGACAAATTTCTCTACATTCTTCGATTGATTTAATATCGTATTTTGCAAGAACAGCAAGGATTTGCTTTTCTCTTCTTTCATATGATTCAAATAAAGCCATAATAATATCCTCCTACTCTTATTCTTTTCTTGGGTCGATAATCTTAACAGCGTCTGCAACTCTGCCGTACTGACCCTGTGCCTTTTCAAATGCAGTGTTAGCATCGTCACCTGACTTGATGAAGTCCATCATCTTGCCGAAGTTAACGAATTTGTAGCCGATAATCTCGTTATCGGCATCAAGAGCAATGCCTGTTACATAGCCGTCTGTCATCTCAAGATAACGAGGACCTGCCTTGCGAGTACCATACATTGTGCCAACCTGTGAACGAAGACCTTTACCCAGGTCCTCAAGACCTGCACCGATAACAAGACCATCGTCAGAGAAAGCACTCTGTGTACGGCCATATACTATTTGGAGGAATAATTCTCTCATAGCTGTGTTGATAGCGTCACAAACAAGGTCTGTGTTGAGAGCCTCAAGAATTGTTCTGCCCGGCAAAATCTCGCTTGCCATAGCAGCTGAGTGAGTCATACCTGAGCAACCGATTGTTTCAACCAAAGCTTCCTCAATAATACCGTTTTTAACATTAAGAGTGAGCTTGCATGTACCCTGCTGAGGAGCACACCAGCCTACACCGTGTGTAAAGCCGGAAATGTCGCTGATTTCCTTTGCCTTAACCCATTTTGCTTCCTCCGGAATAGGAGCAGCACCATGAGCAACGCCCTGTGCAACAGGACACATTGTTTCAACTTCATGTGAGTAAACCATTTTCTAAACTCCTTACTTTTGATTTAGAATAAATTTATATAAAATTTACCGAAATATATTATACCCAATTTTTGCTCCATGTTCAAGTATAAATCTTAATAAAAAACAATTTTAGACAGAATATACACAAATTTTATTAAAATGTATGTATTTTTTATGCCGTTATATCTGTATTGAAAAATTCTTTCTTATTTGTTATACTATAAGCCGAACAATAAAGCTGTGGAGGTATGGCTATGAAAATAAAATCAGGCTTTGCAAAAAGAGAGATTGCAGGTTCAAATATTGTTGTGCCTGTAGGTAGTGCAAGCAGTGAGTTTAACGGAATGATTACTCTTAACGAAAGTGGCTCATTTTTCTGGGACTGCTTTTGCAATGATATTACAATAGACGAGGCAGTAAAAATGGTAACAGACGAATACGAAATTGACGATGCTACTGCAAGAAGGGATATTGAAAAATTCGTTAATATGCTAAAGGAGCATAATCTGATCAGCGAATAATTATTAACGGCAGTGAACGCTCATTGCCGTTGTTTTTTAAAGTGAGAAAGGCTATGAATAAAGAAAGAAAAAGAAGCTCCAAAAACTTAAAAATCAACACAAGAATTGCGTTAGCATCATTATTGGCAATCCTAATTCCGTTGGTAATTATCGGCACATTTTCTACTGTTTTTGTTAACACAATTCCATCATTTTTCAACTTCTCCTCTGTTACAACAAACACATACAGTGCAATAAATCAGCTGCAATGGTCACAGACCCTTTCAGGCATTGCAAACGAGCTTATCAGTGACAACGAGGATTCCGAAAAGCTGGATAAAATACAGGAATTTGTTTCGCCTCTTGAGGATTTCAACTCAATGATTTTTATTGAATGTGACGGCAATACTTTTTATTCCACCACCGACAGCAATGTTATTTTAGGCAAGGCAGAGGAGCTGGCTGATTTAACTAACGACAAAAATCTTAACTACTTCGGCAGTGACGGACTGTTGATTGTTAATCACGCACAAAAGAATGAAAATTCACCTAAATACCGAATTATTATTGTTAACAACGACTATATTGTTAACGACACGGCACAAAGATTTAACGCCCCTACAATTACAAAGCTTTTGCTTGGCAGGACCGGCTTAATCGTTTTGATTATTGTTTCACTTTTTGTTTTAGCCATAACAGGCATTTCATTTTTCACAAGCCAAACCATCGTTAAGCCTATCAAAAAAATATCAAAGGGTGCCGACGAAATTGCCCGTGGTAATCTTGACTACGAGATTGACTACAAGTCAACTAACGAGCTGGGGCAAACGGTTGACAGCTTTAACGAAATGAGAATAAGGCTTAAGGAGTCGCTGGATAAGCAAAGCAAGGCTGAGGAGGAGCGAAGAATATTGGTAGCAGGCATTGCCCACGATTTAAGAACTCCTTTAACATCTGTTAAGGGATATGCAGAGGGACTTGCCGATGGTATTGCCAACACTCCCGAAAAGCAGAAAAAGTATTTTAAAATAATCAAGCAATCAATAGATGATACTGAAAAAATACTTGATGACCTGCTGACAGTTTCAAGACTTGAGTTAAGTGGCTATGAGCTAAACAAGGCAGATGTCAGAGTAAACGATTTCTTTGACGACGGTGCCCAAGAGATTAAAGTGCTTTTGGATAACAACGGCTTTGATTTTGAATACATTAACAAATGCAACAGTGACACTGAAATTTGCATTGATGTTGATAGATTTTCACGAGTTATCAGCAATATTATTTCAAACAGCATTAAGTATGCAAGAGATGATG